>CAYYYO010000001.1:0-6202 GCA_964476295.1 uncultured archaeon
CCTGAACTGAAAATAAGAGTTGTGGACAAACCTGCAAGAATTCACATAGAGAAAGAACTGAAAAGATATGATTTTGGAAGGCCAAAAAGAGGTTACAAGTGGACCAATCCAAAGAACAGGACTTCTGTATTTGTATCACAAACCAACCTTATAGACGGTGCAAAAATTTTTGCGTATTCGATTCGCGGAGATATTGAAAGAATAGAGACAGGCAAACCGTTCAAGACAACGTGGGCAAAAGTTCCCTCAAGGAGAGCTGAAGAAAAACACAATGTTATTTTCAATCCCATTCCGGAACAGGATGGGAGAGATTGGTACAATTTTCAGGCCTTCTGCGACTGCGGGGAGAATCTCTATTACGGAAGGACTTCAAAAAAATTTATTAATCCTGAAAATTATGTCTGCCCCCATAAAATAGCTGGATACCACAGACTTATGAAAAAATTTGATGAAATTAAAGAAGGTAATCCTGTTCCAGCTCTTTTTCCTGTCCCGACAGAAGAAAAAATAAAATTTGATGAAAATCTTGCTAAGACATTCGTAAAAGAAAACTACAGGAGGAGATTGAAAAAAGGTGAAAGGGAATTGCTTCACTCTTTACGCGAAGGTTTAAGGAAGAATGGCTTCTCATTCCGACCAGAATACAACTGGATTGAAGAATTAAAGTAATATTATTATAAATGCTCAATAATTAAATATGAAACTTTCAGACGGCATGGAACTTTTGAAAAGATACGGCATTCCTATTCCTAGATATTGTGTAACTGAAAAACTTGGCGAAGCGAAAAGATTCTCTGAAAATGTAGGATATCCTGTTGTTCTCAAAATCAATTCTCCTGTTCATAAAACCGATATTGGTGGCGTGAGTTTGGGAGTGTGCAAGGAAAATATAGAAAGGGAATTCAAAAAAATTCTAAAGTTGGGTAAAGAAGTTGTGGTTCAGGAGCAGGTGAAAGGAATAGAAACAATTGTTGGCTGCGTAAAGGATTCTCAGTTCGGGCGATGCATAAGCTTTGGCGGCGGAGGAATTTTTGTAGAAGTGTTGAAAGATGTTAACTTCAGGGTCTGCCCCATAGCCAAGAAGGATGCAATTAGCATGATAAAGGAAAGCAGGATATATAAGGTGTTAAGAGAATGTAGAGGAAAGAAGTATAACATTGAAGGGATTGTTGATGTTCTTGTAAAGGTTTCTAAACTTGCATTAAAAGAAAAGATGAATGAACTGGATATAAATCCTCTGATATGTTCAGAAAAAAAAGTTTGGGCTGTTGATGTGAGAATATGATAGGGGAAAACATTTTGTGGGAGGGAAGAAAAACAAGGAAAGTTTTTATACATTATTATGCTGTTGCTTTTCTCCTGATAGTTCTTGGAATAATATCCTTTGCAGAGATATTCTGGAAAATCCCTTTCTCCATGCATGTTTCAATTATTCTGATTGCAATTGGATTGATTGTCATTGTTGTTCAGGAAATCAAAAGAATCGGGGTAAGGTATATCATTACAGAAACGAGGGTAATAAAGGAAATGGGAATTGTGAATAAAAAAACGGAGTACATACCATACCAGATGGTTGAAAGAATCTCCTTTGAAAGCCCTTGGTATATGAGAATTTTGAAGATAGGTGATATAAGAGTTGATACGGGAGAAGATAGCTTTCTGCTGGAATCTTTAAATCATCCGGAAAAAATAGAAGCTCTTTTGAACAGGGCTATGGAAAGAGTAATAAGGTACAGGCAGGGCGGAAGAAATGTATAAGGTCAGGTTACATGGCAGAGGCGGGCAGGGAATAAAGTTAGCGGCCCACATACTTGGCAGAGCCGCTTTTCTTTCAGGATTTCAAGTGCAGAGTTTTGCTGTTTATGGAGCCGAGAGAAGAGGCGCACCCCTCGAATCCTTTGTCAGGATGGATACCAAGGAGATTTTAGAAAGGGGGTATATCTTTGACCCAGATTTCGTAATATGTGTAGATGACACGCTTGACATAAAAAGAGTTGTAAAGGGATTGAAAAACAGTGGGAAAATTTTGATAAATACAAGAAAATATCCTGGCTATTTTTCTTTCTTAAAACAAAAGGTTTATACTGTGGATGCAACCAAAATCGCTTTGGAAACCATTGGCATCCCAATACCAAACACCGCAATACTTGGGGCATTCGCGAAAGTGTTTAAAAAAATTCCATTGGATAACTTGAAGGAAGCTGTGAAAAAAGAGTTGAGAGAAGAAGGTAAAAGTGAGTTGATAGATAAGAATATAAAAGCGGTTGAGACCTGCTATGAGGTGCTGCAATGATTGAAGAGCATCGAATAAAATACAAAGGCGAAGGGGGAATCCCTGCTATAAAGGCACAGGAAGCTAAAAGATTGAAAACAGGTGACTGGAGAGTTTTCAAGCCAATTAGAAATGATAAGTGTATTAGTTGCAGACTGTGTTGGCTTCTCTGTCCAGAAAATGCTGTAAGATTGGATAAAGAAGGCAAGCCATATTTTGATTATGAAATATGCAAGGGTTGTGGCATATGTGCAAAAAACTGTCCTGTAAAAGCCATAGAAATGGTGAGGGACTTGCATGATTAAACATTGCCCGAAATGCGGCAGCACTGAAATTTACCTCTGGCTTGGAGGAAACCTTGGAATGATTTACAGGTGCAAGAAATGCGGATACATCGGACCTGTTGCTTTGGAAAAGGTGAAAAATAAATGAGATTAAAATCTCAAAATTTTTCACAAGGTGAAAAATGGGTGAAAAATAAATGAAAACGCTGATGGATGGCAACACTGCTGCGGCCTGGGCTGTGAGACTGTGCAATGTAAAAGTTGTTCCTAACTTTCCAATTACTCCCCAAACTGAATTGATAGAAACTTTGGCCAAATGGAAGGTGAATGGGGAATGGAACGGAGAGTTTGTAGATGTGGAGGGAGAACATTCGGTGATGTCTGCATGCATTGGTGCTGAGGCATCCGGCTTAAGGACTTTCACTGCTTCAAGCTCTCAGGGAACTCTTTACATGCATGAAGTTATGTATGTGGCTTCAGGAATGAGACTTCCCATCGTTATGGTAAATGTTTCCCGCGGTCTGTCTGCTCCAATAACTTTGTGGAGCGACCAGAACGACATACTTGCAATGAGGGATACGGGCTGGCTGATATTCTTTTCGCAAAATAACCAGGAAGTTCTTGATACAGTCATTCAGGCATACAAGATATGCGAGGACGAAGAGGTTATGCTCCCGGCATTGGTAAATATGGAAGGGTTTATCCATTCCTATACAAGAGAGCCGGTTGAAATACCTGATAAGCATAAAGTGAGAAAATTCCTTCCTGATTACAAACCAAAGGTTGTTCTTGACCCGGAAACCCCTATGGCACAGGGAATCGCTGCAATGGGAAGGGAATATATGGAATTCAAAGCACAGCAACACAAGGCTCAGTTGAATGCAAAGAAAAAAATAAAAGAAGTTGGGAAAGAATTTAAGAAATATTTTGGAAGAGAGTATGGACTTGTGGATAAATATAAAACCGAAGATGCTGATGTGGTTTTTGTAACAACAGGCGCAATTTCTACCACGGTTAAGGAAGCGGTAAATAAATTAAGAGAAAAGGGCAAAAAGGCGGGGCTCCTGAGGTTAAGAGTTTTCAGGCCGTTTCCAGAGGAGGAGATACAAAAGGTCTTGAAAGGTGTAGGAAAAATTGCCGTCATAGATAACAATGTTGCGCCGGGTTATGGGGGAATAGTTTTTCCTGAAGTGAAGTCCTGCGTGGATTCCGTAGTGTCTGATTTCATAGTTAGTCTTGGCGGAACGCATGCAGGCATCAGAGATTTTTTAGAAATCTATGAAAGAATGAAGAAAGATGAGAAATCAAAGAAATACTGGTTATTATGAAAATAATAAAGAAAACTGATAGCAAAAAGAAATTTGTGAAAAAGCTTTATCCAATTGTAGATGATGTTGTAAAAAAACTTGGAAAATGCGGGTTTAGAAAGGTCGTGTTTCTTTTTACGGAAAATCCTAAGAAAGCTTTCCTCGATGTTTTCAATCCAAAAAGAATGCCTCACGGAAGGCAATATGGAAAAATGGAGCTGTGGATTTCGGAAAGCGTTTCTTCCTTTTCCATTCAGGAAGGTAAAGACGTAAAGATAATGATCAATATTAAAGATCCATTTATAAGGGATCTGGGGTATGCAAGGGGCCTCATTGCCCACGAATATATGCACGCAATTCTTAAATACAGGGGCATAGAGCCAAGGATATCAAAAGTTGGCGGGGAACAGTGGCCTTTTATAATAAAAACACTTGAAAGAATAGGAGAAAATTATGAAGATGTCCTTACAGACCTTATAAAATTAGTGACATTTCTCATTCTCTGCATGAAAGACCTTATTGTAGATACAGTGCTTATAGAAAATGGATTTGAAAAGGAAATTATGAAACAGAGAAAACTTAATTCCGTGGCCGGAAGAAAAAGATTAAAAGTTGACAAAAAGAATCTTGTAGATATAATGACGCTTTACATCGGCTTTCAAAATATGTGGATTCCATTTAGGTTGAAATATAAAGGGTTTGGAGTGAGAATCCCGTTCAAAATACCCGAACAGGTGGAAAGGGAGTGCAACAAAGTCATTAAGGAGCTGGAAGACGTCAGACCTGGCGCAAGAAACCACAGCAAGGAAATAAGAGAGGTTGTATTGGCTGGTCTGGAGGCATACAGAAAATTGTACAAAAAACTTAAGAAATAATGTTTTTAAACTTTCTGGTGTAACCTTTTTAAGATTTAGAATTCTTCTATATTATATGAAAATAGAAAATGATATATTTCTTGTGGATGGAGCAGAATTCGATTCAAACATGTTTTGCATAAACAATGAAATTTTAATAGACTGCGGGAGCGGGTTCTTTGTTGAGGAGACATTGGGACAGATGGAAGAATACGGAATCAACCCGAAGAAAATAAAAACTATTGTAATAACTCATGCTCATTTTGACCACTGCGGCGGTGCGAAAGAATGGAAAAAAATCACGGGAGCTAAAATCTTTATACATGAGAAAGATAAGAACGCCCTCGAAACAGGGGAAGGGACCATGAATGAAGAATTTGAAGCAGAGTATCAACCAGTGAAGGCCGATAAGATTCTTAAAGAGGGTGACGTTATCAAAGCGGGAAAGTATTCTTTCAAGGTCATTCATACGCCTGGACATACTCCTGGAAGCATATGCCTCTGGGATGAGAAAAATAAAGTTCTTATTAGCGGCGATACTCTATTTTTAGACGGGGTTGGGAGAACCGATATAAAAGGTGGCAGTGAAAAACAGTTGAAAGAATCTCTGAAAAAAATAAAGGGCCTTGGAAACATAGACATACTTCTTCCGGGTCATGGAGCACCAGCATCCAAGAGAAATATCTATGCAAAGGACGCTATAAAGAAGGCACTGGATAGCATATGAAATCTCAAATAGTTGAAAAAATAAACAAGCTCATCTGGACAGGTCAGATTCAAAATTTTGAATTTGTTATAATTCACAGGGGAGCGCCAAATAATGAAAAAGTTATTTTAGGTAAGGAGATAAGAGAATTCAAAAACAGGTTTCTTGTTCTACAAAACGGAACCCATATACCAACGCACAGGATAAAGAAAATCAGAAAAATTTAAATATAGCATATTATATATAATATTTTAGTGTTTAAATAAACTAAAAAATAAAGGAGGTGGTGTTTATGGGAAGAAAACCTTTCAGATTCTTTTGGGAAGACGATGCATGGAACGACCTGAACAACCTTCATAGGGATATTCATAGAATGATGAATGAGTTCTGGAGAGGAGTGCCAGAAATATCATTCAATAGAAGTTTTCCAGTGGATGTATCAGAAACTGACAAGGAAATAATAGTGAAAGCAGATTTGCCGGGAGTTGACAAGGAAAATGTCTCGCTTAGAGTGGAGGACAACAGATTGATAATAGATGTAGAGCATAGCGAAGAAAAGAGAGAGGAAAAGGAAAACTTCTTCAGACAGGAAAGAAGATACGGGAGCTTACACAGGGAAATTTTTCTACCGGTAGAAGTTGATGAAGAAAACGCTGAAGCGGAGATGAAAAATGGTGTGCTGACGGTGAGATTTCCTAAGAAAGATGAAGCCAAAAGAAAGGGCAAAGAAATAAAAATCAAATAGTTTTTTACTTTTATAATTTTTTACAGAAGATTAT
>CAYYYO010000001.1:6302-7381 GCA_964476295.1 uncultured archaeon
CCTAACCAATATTTTTCCTCCTCCTCTTGGATAGAAACCGTGCTTCTTTACATCAACCTTTATGCTAACTCCCATTCTGTCGAGGAAATTACAGAAAACATGCCTGAAATAGTCGGTGGTAGGGCTCCAAAGAACATTTGTTCCTCCGGTTATCTCTATTTCCGATTCCCCTTCAGCATGGAGCAAGGGGGGAATTAGTGCATGAAGCAAAAGCGTTATGGAGCCGGCGGTCCCTATATCAAACTTAAATTTGCCTCCTCTTATTTTTCCTGGATAAAATTCGACTTCTTCAGAGCCAATTGAATTTCCTTTAACTTTCGCGTTGGAAATTTTTGCAACGCTGTCTATTGCGGCATGGTGCTGCGGCTTTAATCCGGGTTTTGGCCTTCCTTTCCTTATATTGTAGATTCTGAACGGCTTTCCTGTAACTGCAGAAAGTGCGAGAGAAGTTCTAAGAATCTGCCCTCCGCCTTCCCCATAGCTTCCGTCGATTTCAATCATTGACACACCTATATTTCGCAGACTTCTCCATTCTGGGGTGCATAGGCATCGTAGCCAAGCTCCTGAAGTTCTCTTGCAAACTTTTCACAGGAATCTCCATGAATAACAAAAACCTTTTTGGGGTCTATCATCTTAACATAGTCAAAAAGTTCCTTTCTTCCTGAATGAGCGCTTAAATCTATGAAGTGAATGTTGCATTTTACCTTGAAACTTTTTTCTTCTGTAATGAAATTTCCTGTTTCCCTCAGATTGTAGCCGGCCGAGCCGGGAACCTGAAACCCTGTCATAATCAGGGAACAGTTTTCCTTATCGTAAAGCTTTTCCAGATAGTGGACTATTGGACCTCCGTTCAGCATGCCTGATGTTGTAACAATTATGCCTGGTTCTTTCAATATCTTACTCCTTTGTCTGTTGTTATAAACTTTTGTGACTTTGTTGTAAATCTTATCTAGGTTCTTGGACTGTCTTATCAACTCCGGGTATTTCAGTATTATTTTGGTTGCATCCACTGCCATGCCATCCAAATAAATGGGATATCTGTCAAGGCCATGCTTCTTAAGGATGAGAAGAACTTCCTG
>CAYYYO010000001.1:7481-39633 GCA_964476295.1 uncultured archaeon
TCTATATGAAAGCTCACAGAGCCGGGTATATGCCCTGCGTCATAAACTCCAATGGAAGTTTTTCCTATGTAGAACTGCTGACCGTATGTTATCCTGTACTCATTCTTTTCCATAACTTTGAGGTCTTTTGTAAAAAAATGTTTCTCCTGGTTTCTCAGGTCAGCAAGTTTTATGCTGTCCTTTAGCAGAATTCTTGCAAGGTCAAGGGTTGTTGCTGTAGTGTATGTTGGCCCCCTGTAACCGCGATGGTAAAGGTTGGGGACAAAACCAGAATGGTCAAGGTGCGCATGAGAAAGCAGGATGGCATCAAAATTCAGATTTGGTTTAAGTGGAAGTTTTGGCTCCTGAAGCGGTCCTTCTGCCTGACTGACAATTTTTATGCCATAATCCATCAGCATTCTTTCAGAGCCGGTATCGAGGAGAACTCCCGACCTTCCAACTTCTCTGGCCCCTCCAAGAAATTTCAGATTCATAACAAACATCCTCTTTATATCTTTTTAATCTGTTTTATGAAATATAAATAAAAAAGGTTAAACTTATAGCGGTGAGTATGAATATTGAAAGAAGGTTAAATCTGATAAAGGAAGTTGGAGAAGAAATAATAACAGAAAGAGATTTGACAGAATTGCTTAAAGAAAAGAAGCATCCCGTCGCATATGATGGATTTGAGCCATCAGGAAGGATGCATTTGGCTCAAGGGGTCCTTAGAGCAATAAATATCAACAAAATGATTGAAGCTGGTTGCAAATTCAAGATGTTAATTGCGGACTGGCATGCATGGGCCAACAATAAGATGGGCGGGGATCTGGAAAAAATACAAACAGTTGGAAAATACTTCATAGAGGTATGGAAAGCTTGCGGACTGAAGGATATTGAGTTCTTATGGTCAAATAACATTGTTAATGATAAAAATTATTGGAGAACGGTTATGAACGTGGCGCGTAACAACACTGTTAAAAGAATTACAAGGTGCGCACAAATAATGGGCAGGCGTGAAAGTGAATCTTTATCAGCCGCACAAATAATTTATCCATGCATGCAGGTGGCTGACATATTTTATCTGAATGCTGATATTGCACAGCTTGGAATGGATCAGAGAAAAGTCAATGTGCTTGCAAGAGAAATTGGAGAAAAAATAGGTTTTTGGAAGCCCGTTGTAGTATCACATCATATGTTGATGGGCCTGAAAAAGCCGCCGGCAGGAAAAAATACGGTGGAAAGGGCTATTGAAATGAAAATGTCAAAATCGAAGCCAGACAGTGCTATTTTTATGGATGACTTGGAGGAGGATGTGAAGAGAAAAATAAACAAAGCATACTGCCCTGAGAAAGATACGGATAACCCCATTCTCGAGTACTGCAGATATATAATATTCCAGAGATTCAAAAAAATGAAGATAGAAAGGCCTGAAAAGTTTGGCGGTGACATGGAATTTGAAAATTACATGGAACTTGAAGATGCTTACAGAAAGGGGGAATTACATCCAATGGACTTGAAGAAGGCCGTGGCCCTTTACATAAACGAAATTTTGAAGCCCGTGAGAAAACATTTTGAGAAAGATGAAAACGCTGAACTTTTGAAAAAAGTTAGAAGTTGGTGTAAAAATGCTTGATATAAACCTCATAAGGAACGAACCGGAGATGGTCAAAGAGAATTTGAAAAGAAGGGGCAATCCTGAATATCTTAAAATGTTAGATGAACTCCTGAAAAAAGATAAGGAATGGAGAGAACTTAAAACAAAGAACCAGGAACTCCAGCACAAAAGAAATGTCCTGAGCAAAAAGATAGGGGAGGCCAAAGCTAAAGGAGAAAGTTTGAAAAAAGAGATGAAGGAAGTTGTTGAAATCCGGGAAAGGATAAAGAAAAACAATGAGAAAATTGAAAAACTCAGGAAGGAATGTGATGTTCTGCTTCTAAAAATACCAAACCTTCTGCACGAATCTGTGCCTCTGGGAAGAGATGAAAAGGATAATATTGAAATTAAAAGATGGGGAGAATCTCCAAAATTTGACTTTACTCCAAAAAGCCATCTGGAAATAGGAAAAGGGTTAATAGATTTTGAATCGGGAGCAAAAGTAGCAGGAAGTTTATTCACCTGCTTGAAAGAAGATGTGGTCCTGCTTGATATGGCTATCCAGAAGTTTGCAATAGATTTTCTAAGAGAGAGAGGTTACATGCTTGTGGAGCCACCCTATATGGTTAACAGGAAAGTTTATGAAGCCATGATTGGCGACCCAACGGACTTTTCTGAGGCCAGTTACAAAATAGAAAACGAGGAGCTTTACCTCATACCAACAGCAGAGTACCCCCTTGGGGGAATGTTCATGAACATGACTTTCACAAGAGACGAATTGCCAATAAAACTTATTGGCGTGTCATCCTGCTTCAGGAGAGAAGTAGGAACTCATGGGAAATATGCAAAAGGGCTTTTCAGAATGCATCAGTTTAACAAGGTGGAACAGTTTATAATCTGTCTCCCGGAAGAATCCTATGAGTTTTTTGAAGAGCTGCAGAGAAATTCCGAGGAACTTTATCAAAAGCTTGGTCTCCATTACAGGGTTGTGAATGTATGCACAGGAGATATTGGAGCAAAGGCGGCAAAGAAGTATGACATCGAGGCATGGATGGCTGACGGAAAATTCAGGGAAGTTGGTTCAAACTCAAACTGCACTGATTACCAAGCAAGAAGACTGAACATAAAATACAGGGAAAAGGAAGGGCAACCCCCGAAAGGATTTGTCCACACTTTAAACAATACAGCACTTGCCACATCACGCACCATGATAGCAATTCTGGAGCAGTACCAGCAGAAAGATGGGAGTGTGAAAATACCTGAAGTTTTGAGGCCATATATGAATGGCAAAAGAGTGATAAAATTTTAATATAAATAAAAAGAAAAATAAATTTTCTTATGAAGGTTTTTAAGAACATTATTATTCAGTCATTGCCAGTTCTATTCATCTGCATATTTGGAGAGATAATCGCGGGCATTTTTTTAACAAACATAGAGTCTTATCTAAATGTTCTTCCCGGAATACTAATACTTGTGCCAGCAGTTATGGGAACAAGAGGAAACATACTCGGGACTGTTTCAACAAGATTGACCTCTGCTCTCCATCTTGGTACAATTTATCCGCGAATGAGAAAAAATCCGCTCCTGAAGACAAACATCCTTGCGGGGTTTTTCTTAAGCGTTCTCATATCTTTTCTGACAGGGGTCGCAGCCCATTTCGCGTGCATCGGTCTTGGCTTTCAGAGCATGGGCATCATTAAGTTTACCTTTATTTCTCTCTTGGCCGGATTTCTGTCAGATTCATCGCTCATACTGCTCTCAATTTTCATATGTTTTGCAGCTTTCAAAAAAAATATAGACCCGGACAATATAATAATTCCAACTATAACAACAATCAGCGACTTTATGTCCATATTATTTTTGCTATTATCGGTTTACATTGTGCAACTTATTTAAATTATGAGAAATAATAATAAAAAAGTGTGGGAAAAGTTATGGGAGAGAATGTAAAGGAGCTTTTGGAAGAGCTGAAGAATTTGTCAGAACTTATGCTGGATTTAGCGTATTCTGCTGTATTTTTTGAAAACAAAGACATAGCCAAAGAGGTTATGCTTCTTTATGAGAGACTTGAAGATATAGAAGAAAAGCTGTATATGCATTTATTTGCAGTATCCAAAAGGATGTCAAAAAAACTTATTTCTGTGATAGAATTGGTGGAAACATCCAAGCATGTTGCGGGTGCTGCAAAGAACATTGCTGAAATGATTCTTGACGGCAAATTGCTTCATCCAATAATAAAAGAAGCCTTGAAAGAAACAGATGAGTCCATCGTAAGGACCAAGGTTTCAAAAAATTCTATTCTATCAGAAAAAACGCTTGGGGAATTGAAATTCAGAAGCAACACGGGAATAGATGTTATTGCAATCAGAAGGGGGAAAAAATGGATATTTGACCCAAAAAAGAATACAAGAGTCCAGGCCGGTGATGTGCTTATTTCGGTTGGCTCATTGGAAAGCTGCGAAAAAGCCAAGGAGATAGCAAGCGGAAAAATTAAAGAAATGTAAAAGCTTTAAATTAGTTTGCCTTTTTCTATTATTACATGACTGTACTTATAATTTCTGAGAAGCCGAAAGCATCAGAAAGAATAGCCGCTGCTCTTTCAGACGGGAATGTAGAAAAAAAGAAAAGCGGGAAGGCAGTATGGTTCAGAATAGACATTAATGGAGAGGAAGCTTTTGTTGTTCCTGCAGTGGGGCATTTGTTCTCTTTGAAACAGGGTGGAAACGGGGGGTGGAAATATCCGGTATGGGAAACAGAATGGGTCCCCATATTTGAAGTGAATAAAAGTTCTGCTTTTTCTAAAGCATATTTTCACAATTTCAAGAAACTCAGTGGCGAAGCAGACAGGTTTATTGTAGCAACAGATTACGACTCGGAAGGGTCTGTAATAGGATACAACATACTCAGGTTTATATGCAGAACAGAAAATGCAAAAAGGATGAAGTTTTCAACACTAACTGCAGAAGAATTAAGGGAATCTTACAGAAACGCATCTGAAACTCTGGATTTCCCGCAGATAGAAGCCGGATTGGTCAGACATGAACTTGACTGGCTGTATGGTATAAACACCTCCCGCGCTCTTACGCTCTCAATCAAGAAAGTCACAAATACATTTAATGTTCTCAGCACAGGAAGGGTGCAGGGGCCTACATTGAAGATAGTGGCAAGGAGAGAAGAAGAGATAAAGAAATTTATCCCAAAGCCGTACTGGGAAATTGAAGCTCATCTTTCGTGCCCTGACAAAGAACGTGTAGTAGCAAAACACAAAGAAGGGAAGCTCTGGGATAAAGGCAAAGCCGAAAAAATTAAAGACAAATGCCAGGGAGAGAAGGCAATTGTATCTAAAATAAACAAGAGAAAATACAGGCAGAATCCGCCTGTGCCATTTGACCTCACAACCTTGCAGACAGAAGCGTACTCAGCATTTGGTTTTGTTCCCACGCAAACTCTCGACATAGCTCAGAGTCTCTATGACTCCGGTCTGATATCTTATCCAAGAACATCGAGTCAAAAACTTCCTGCAAAACTTGGACTGAAAAATATATTGAAAAAACTGGGCAAACAAAAAGAATACAAAAATTATGCAGAAAAACTCTTAAAGAAATCAAATCTTAAACCCAATGAAGGAAAAAAAGATGACCCTGCCCATCCTGCAATATTTCCAACAGGAGAAGTTCCAAAAAACCTTAACAAATATGAGGCAAAACTTTATGATTTGATTGTTAGAAGATTTTTTGCAGTCTTTGGAGAACCTGCTGTAAGAGAGTCAATAAACATAACCTTCGATATAAATGGTGAAGAATTTGTATCAACAGGCAAGAGAACCGTAGAAAAGAACTGGATAAAATTTTATGAAAAGTATGTGAAATATGAGGAACAGATTCTGCCTGAACTGAAGAAAGGGGATGTCCTTGATGTCCTGGAAATTCTGCTTTTAGAAAAAGAGACACAGCCGCCAAACAGGTATAACCAGGCATCATTGGTAAAGGAATTGGAAAAGCTTAATCTCGGGACCAAGGCAACAAGGGCACAGATAGTAAAAACCCTCTATGACAGAGGTTATATAAAGGGAAAGAAAATAGAGGTAACAGATTTAGGATTTGCCGTTGTGAAAACTTTGGAAAAATACTGTCCGGAAATCCTTTCAGAAGAGCTCACAAGAAAATTTGAAAAGGAAATGGAAAATGTGGAAAGGGGCAAATATAAAAGGGAAAAGGTGATAGAAGAAGCCAAGAAAACCCTGAAGAAAATACTTGAAGAATTTAAAGCCAATGAAGAAAAAATAGGCGAAGAACTTAAAGATGCTTTGATAAAGACAAGAAACGATTCCTATATTCTTGGAGAATGTCCAGAATGTGGAAAAAATCTTAGAATAATAGTATCAAAAGCCACAAAAAAAAGATTTGTGGGGTGTGAGGGGTATAAAGATGGATGCAGAGTTTCTTTTCCTCTCCCACAGTATGGAAAAATAGAAGCTGCGGGCAAATGCAAAGAGTGCGGACTCCCTATGATAAAGGTTATAAGAAAAGGGAAAAGACCTTATACCATGTGCATTGATCCAAAATGCCCAAGCAAGGCAAACTGGAACAAAAAGTGAAATACCTTTTAATTTTATGTTCTTGGTGAAATATAAATTTTTGTTCTAAAGAAAAGAAATCTTTTTATCTCTCTTATAAAATAATTAGTGTGGGTTCTAATTCTACCTCCCCGGAGGCAGGAATATGGAATATTGTGAATTTATCGACAGATGTCCAAAGGCAAATAACTGTCTGGAAAAGAAAAAATGGAACTGTTCCTACTACAAATTTTATACATTAGATTTGCCATTCGCAGAAAAAAATTTTCAGCCGGAATATGAAGTTACTTCAATTAAAATAATTTAAATTTCCTTTCAGCTGGAGATATGCCGTCATGGGTTATTTGGAAATGAGCTTCTCTTCCTTCCGGGATAGACCTGTGCTTTCTCAGAATGGCAACTCTTCTTCCTTTATCCAGTTTCACAAGTTCTATCAGACATTTTGACCAGTATTTTGTTATATCGCGGGAAACCGGTTGGATACCGTTACCATCTGAATAAACCTGATTGGTTATCAGAACTGGTATGTTTTTTTCTCTGGATAATTTGGATAAAATTGCAAGCTGGTTTGCAAGTTTCTTGTTTATCTGTTGAAAATTCTTGTCTTCAAGTTCCAGCCTGTAGAGGTTGACAAGAGAATCCAGAACGATCAACCCAGTATTATCAAGCATTTTATCCAAATCTCTTATGAGTTTATCCTGCTCTTCAAATGTTTTTGGCTCTACGACAATTATGCTTTTTGATACCATATCAAAATTTTTGGAAATCTGAGAGAGTCTTTCAGGACTGAAACCTCCTTCCGTGTCTATGTATATTACCTTTTTTCCATTATTTGCACAGGAAACTGAAGCCAAAAGTGCAATGTTTGTCTTTCCAGAGCCTGGAGGTCCATAGAGGTTTGTAAGAGAGCCATGTTCTATTCCTCCCTCCAATAGTTCATCTAAACATTTATTATTGAAAGACAATCTTTTGTTTCTCATAATATATCAAAAAATATTGGAGTCTCAGGTTTAAGTAGTTTAAAAAATTTAAAGAACTGAAAGGAATATAATTTATGCTATTTAAAAAAGAAGAAGAAGTTAAGGACCTTGGAGAGGTTGATGTAAGCAATCTGGAGCCAATCACAGAGATAGAAACAGAGAAGATAGATAATCCTGATGCAATAAAAGAACTTCCAGAAGACTCAAAAAAATTATTTGAAATTATACTTAAACTTAAAAAAAGAGAGGAACTTTATAACAAAGCGATACTTGTATTAATCGGGTTGAACCTGTTTCTTACTGCTGTTGTCATATACTTGGGGATAGTGAAAGTTATATGAATTTGATTGAACCAATTTTATTGGGAATTATACAGGGAGTTACTGAATGGCTGCCTGTAAGCAGTGAGGGAATATCTTCACTCGTGATGATGAACTTTTTTGGAAAAAGTTTATCTGAGTCTGTTTTCCTATCAATATGGCTTCACACAGGAACTTTGCTTGCTGCCTTGATTTACTTCAGGAAAGATGTCTGGAATTTAGTCAAAAATTTACCAAAGTACTCTTTCAGGGGCAACGAATACAACGATCTAACAACATTCCTCATCATTTCTACGCTTTTTACAGGACTTGTTGGAGCACCTCTACTTTTGCTTGGCCTCGAAAAAATAGAAATATCACTAAACTTTGCTATGGTTTTGATAGGAATTTTTCTAATAATTACGGGTCTCGTTCAGAAATTTGGCAAAAAAAAGAAAGGCTTCAAGAGAAATCCAAAAATAAATGACTCTGTTATTGTTGGTTTAATTCAGGGATTCGCTGTTCTGCCAGGATTAAGCCGGTCAGGACTTACCATTTCTGCTCTTCTTTTTAAAAAATACGAAGCAAAAAGTGCATTAAAACTGAGCTTTCTTATGAGCATCCCTGCAGTTTTAGTGGCAGAAGTCGGACTTGGTTTACTGGGAAGAATAAACTTCAACATATACTCTCTTGTTGCAATCTCGTTTTCTTTTATTTTTGGACTGGCCACAATCGAAGCTTTAATGAAGGTTGCAAGAAAGATCGACTTTAGCTGGTTCTGTCTAATTTTGGGATTTCTGGCTGTTATGAGTTTATTTGTATGACCGTGCATTGTCACAGAAGAGGTTGACAGAATGAATATTGTAGATAAGTTGAAACAATATTCATGTTTATTTATAAGTTTTTGTAATTGTTATTATGACTAGAGATGTGGACGGTTTTTGTGGTATAGATTCAATTCCATATAGAAGGTTATGGGGCGAAAAAGAATTTATTTCGGTCTTAGGTTCATGCGTAATAACAAAGGATATAGATAGTTTCAATGGAAAATACAATGAAGTTATAGAAAAAATACTAAAGATAAATGGATTGAAACGTACAAGACCTGTTTATTCATCCTGTTCTTTACAAAAACTATTTAAAAATTCTGATTTATGTTTCAAATCTTTAGAAAGAATCTTAAAAGAAATGGAAAGTGAAATAGAAAAAATAAGATTTATGTTTAGCTCTTATCCGAAAACACCTGAAATATTTATGTTTGGGGATAAAAGAATTAGTAAACTTCCTCCAAAAGATTTTATTAAAAGACACCTTTTCAATTCATATCCACACATATGTGCATGGAAAATTATTGAAGAAGGATATAATTATAAAATATATACAGACGCCTTTTTTGGTTACATAACAAAAGCTTGGAAAGAGATTGAAAATTATAACGATTTGCATGTTTACTTAAATGGAGATGAATGTGTACCTATCATTTCTTTAACGGACATAGTTTTGAGAATACTATCAAAAAGACTCGAAGATAATTCGTTATTTATTGGAAAAAGTGAGATACAAAAATCATTTAAAAGTTATGATAAAAAAGTTGAAGTTGATTATATAGGAAGAGGCATGTTACCTAGAATAACACCTATAAACAACATACCTATACCGTTTGAAAGAAACCTAAAACATCCCATTTTCTTTGTAATGATGCCTAAAACATCCTTTGTTAGTAATCGAACTTTTCTTGAATCTCCTAGAGGCAATTTACTATTCCGTATAGTTCATTCTAATAACGGGTGTATTAAGTTTTATGATAAAAAAGATGATTCAGAGTTAATAAAAGATGGTGATTTTTTAGTTTACTTCAATGAAGAAGGTAAAAAATCCGCTGAATTGATAGAAAGTTTTGGCATAAATATTAATAAAATAAATATCAAAAAAATTGATAAATTAACTATCAAAAAGTAAATAAAGTCTCTTAGTTAACTTTATATTCTTAATTGTTAAATAATTATTATATGATACACCCTAAACCAAGGGTTATCTACAACCTATCTTGCATACTACCTTTTCTTTTTAAATAGATTGTCTAAGATGGATATATCTCCTTCATAATACTCATTTACTACATTTCGCATTCTCATTGTATTCATTTTCTTAGAAGTTTTTCGGTTTTTCCCTTTGAAAGAAGACCGTTAGGTTTAAATATTTTTTAGTTTAAATAAACACTAAAGGGATTGTTATGAAAATAGAAATAAAGGAGGGTAAAGATGGCAAAGTGGCTGTACTTGTGTGCTTCAACACGCATTCGGACAAATTCGAGTCAAACTACGAGAGGAACAAATTTTTCAGGGGGCTTTACGGCTGGAGACAGGTGATAAAAAAAGGTGATTCAGAATATGAATATCACAGGGAAGGCATTTTATGTGAAGTGCCACACATAAAGGTTGACAATTCGGTTTTTATAGTGGCCCTTAAGGAGATGGAAAAAATTTTGAAATACATGAAAGAGTGGGAAGATAAAATTGATTATGAATTTTTTCGGGTGCTTTTGGAACCGGAAGAATATGAAAAACTTAAATCTGAAAAAATTAAATCAAATAGTATAAGGTAGGTGATTTTATGATTTTAAAGAAAGGTGATGAAGAAGTAAAATTAAAAGTTGGTGAACTCACCAGCAGGGAAGAGTATGGGAAAGGAATAGCAAGGATAGACTCAAAAATAATGAAAAAACTTGGCGTGAAGGAAGGGGATGTAATAGAAATACAAGGCAAGGGAAAGACAGGAGCTATTGCCGTCAGGGCATACCCCGAAGACATAGGATTGGAGATAATCAGAATAGATGGGTTGGTTAGAAAAAATGCTGGCACAAGCCTTGGTGAGACAGCAAAGGTAAAAAAAGCTGAAGTAAAGGAAGCTAAATATGTTGTTTTCGCACCGGCTCAGAAAGGCATAAGAATATTCATGAACCCAAACATCTTGAAGCAAAAGATGCTTATGAGACCGGTTTCAAAGGGAGACATAATTGTTCCTTCTTCTGTAATAAGCAGGAGGGCTGAATACGATCCATTCGAAGAACTATTCAAGCAGTTCGGGATAGACATAGACATAATGGGGAATTCTCTTGGGGCATTTGGTTCGGAAATTAAAATGGTTGTGATTAAGACAAATCCTGATGGAATAGTAAGGATAAGTGAAAATACTGAAGTTGAACTAAGAGAACAGGCAGTTGAGAAAATAGAAGAAACCAGAATACCTACTGTAACTTATGAGGATATTGGAGGTTTACATGACGAGATAAAAAAAGTCAGGGAAATGATTGAACTTCCATTGAAGCATCCTGAACTTTTTGAAAGATTGGGTATAGAACCTCCGAAAGGGGTGTTGATGTACGGGCCTCCTGGCACAGGAAAAACTCTTTTGGCCAAGGCGGTGGCCAATGAAGCTGGAGCACACTTCATTTCATTGGCAGGTCCGGAAATAATGTCTAAATTTTACGGGCAGTCAGAGGAAAACTTGAGAAAAGTTTTTGATGAGGCGGAAAAGAATGCGCCGGCAATAATCTTCATAGACGAAATAGATGCCATAGCCCCCAAGAGAGAAGAAGTGACAGGAGAGGTGGAAAGAAGGGTTGTATCACAACTGCTTACACTTATGGATGGTTTGAAAAGCAGGGGAAAGGTTATTGTCATAGCTGCTACCAACAGAGTGAATGCAATAGACCCTGCTTTGAGAAGACCCGGAAGATTTGACAGGGAAATAGAGATGGGTATTCCAAACAAACAGGGAAGAAAAGAGATTCTGGAGATACATACAAGGCATATGCCGTTAGACAAAGATGTTGACCTAAACCATCTTGCAGAGATAACGCATGGGTACACTGGCGCAGATATAGAAATGCTATGCAAAGAAGCGGCAATGCACGTACTTAGAAGAGTTTTGCCGCAGATGTCGGGACTTGAAGAAGATAAACCTCTATCAGAAGACATAATTAAAAAACTTAAGGTAACAAAAAAAGATTTTAATTACGCCCTTAAAATGGTTCAGCCATCTGGAATGAGAGAAGTTATGATTGAAGTTCCAAAAGTTAAGTGGTCTGATGTAGGCGGTTTGGAAAATGTGAAGAAAAAGTTGAAGGAATCTGTCGAATGGCCATTGAAGTATCCGGATTCTTTCAAAAAGATAGGAATTAACCCACCAAGGGGAATTTTGCTTTACGGACCTCCTGGCTGCGGTAAAACCATGCTTGCAAGAGCTGTGGCCAATGAAAGTGAAGCAAACTTCATTTCTGTCAAAGGTCCGGAGCTTCTTTCAAAATGGGTTGGAGAATCAGAAAGAATGGTAAGGGAAATTTTCAGAAAGGCAAGACAGGTCTCGCCAACGGTAATATTCTTCGATGAAATAGATTCTCTGGCGCCAAGTAGGTCCGTTTCTTCATCAGACAGCAGAGTTGGAGAAAGAGTTGTTTCACAACTTCTTAGCGAGATGAGTGGATTAGAAGAACTGCATGATGTGGTTGTACTGGCTGCAACAAACAGACCAGATATGGTTGACCCTGCACTTCTCAGGCCTGGAAGGTTCGATAGACAGATACTTGTTCCATCGCCTGAAGAGAAGAGCAGACTTAAAATATTGCAGGTCCACACAAAAAAGATGCCACTTGATAAGAATGTTGACCTTAAGAAATTAGCGAAGGAAACAGAGGGATACAGCGGTGCAGATATAGCAGCTGTTTGCAGAGAAGCCGGAATGAATGCGTTAAGGGAAGATATAAAAAGTGCAAAAGTTTCTATGAAACACTTTGAAAAGGCATTGAAAGAAATAAAGCCCTCTTTAACAAAGAGCATAGTGGATTATTACAAAAAACTTAATTTCAGAAATACGACAAGGAAAAAAGATGATGAAAGGTACATAGGTTAAAGTGTTGTAATAATCGGCTTATCTGAAACTATGATGGTGTGCTCTGCTTGGGCCACGTATCCGTTTTTAATTTCCCTCAGCGCTGGATATTCATGGAGAGAGTTGTTCTGCACCAGTTGTCTGAGAATCAAATTTAATTTTAATTGCGATAAACTTGGGATTTTTTGAATTATCCATCTTTTGGTAAATGGAAGTCCGTAAAACTTATCTTTCGCTATACTTAAGATTTTTCTGCTCTCTGGAAAGCGGGTGGGTTTGTCATTGAGAAACATGTATATTAAAGCTTTCTCTGTTTCTATGACTTTTCCAGAGCCGTCTGTAACAAAGGGTTCCACAGCAAACACATCTCCTTCTTTGAGTTCATAGTTTAATATTGTCCTGACATTTGGTATTTCTATACCGGCATGAAGTTTATACTGACCGAGAGCATGACCTGTAAGATTTTTAACAGGAATAAAACCGGAATTTCTTATTGTCTGTTCTATCACATCAGATATATGAGAAATTTTTATTCCCGGCTTCATAATTTTTAACGCTTCATTTAAGGCATTTCTTGCTGTTTTTATCAAATCTTCCTTTCCTGAATTAAGAGAAATAGTGCAGGCACCGTCTGCTATATAGCCGTCTATATGCACGCCTATGTCCAATTTAACCAGGTCACCGTCCTTGAATACTCTTTCATCTCCTATATCCGCGGTATCATGCGCGGCAGTTTCATTTATGGAAATATTTACAGGAAAAGCGAATTCACCTCCCATGTTTTTTATTTTTTCTTCTATTCTCTCAACGACATCTATAATTCTTGCATCCGGCTTTATCAGTTTGGAGCCGAATTCCAGGCATTCTTTATGTATCTTGCCTGCTTTTTTGTATTTTTCAAGAATTTCTTTTTCCATTTATCTCACCTTGAAAGAAATTTCAAAACTTGTTTTGTATATTTCTTTTTCCATTTATCTCCTCTCTAAATCACTTAGGTATGAAGTCTTTTAATCTTTTAAATGCTTTAAGTTTTTCTCGATTCCCTATCTTTGCTTCTTCAATTGCTGTTTTGAGAATTTCTATTGAAGAGTCCATGGTTTCTCTGTTCACGGGGTATGGTGTACCATCCTTTCCGCCGTGTGCAAAGGAATATTTAACAGGGTCTTTCCAGCTTGGCTCAGTGCCATATATCAGGTCGCTGAGAAGAGCCAAAGCCCTTACTGTTTTTGGACCCATTCCTTTTATCATGAGAAGTTCCTCATAATTTTTTGGCTGAAATTCATATGCATTCATCAGTGGCTTGAAATTCTTAAGTTCTATTAAATGCTTGCGCGGCATGGTGAAACCGTAATCAAGAAGAGTTGTTTGTTTAGAGAAATATTTTTTCAGATGAACTGGATTGTCTTTAATTAAATCCACAGAAGCATTTCTTGCATCTTCACTTTCAAAGGCAACCATATTGAGAACTTTTCCTTTTGCGTCACAGCATATGGCTGAATGAGGTTCTTCAACAAAACTTTTTACATTGTCAGAAAGCCAGTGGTATCTTCGTGCATATTTGTTCTCAGGATTCATTCCTTGCTGAACAACAGTCCATTTTCCTTCCTCTGTGAAGATGAAAATGTGGTGATATAACTGATATCCATCCTGGAGTGCAGTGTTATCAACTTTTGCTGAGATTTTGCTCGCATATTTCAGTTTTTCAATCTTTTTTGTGGATAAGGATAAAATCTCACCAAATTTCTCTATTTCTTGAGGAGTTTTTCTCGAAGCTTTCCCTTTTCCTCCCGCCACAGCAATCCCAAATTCCTCTGGTTTAATTGACTCCTTTAGTACGCCCCCTGTAACTGTGGTGGTTCCGGAAGAGTGCCAGTCAAAGCCAATTGCGCAGGAAAATCCCTGAAACCAGAATGGATTTGAAATTCTACGAAGAAACTCATCCCTTCCAAATTCATCCACAACAACTCTGATAATTTCTCGGGAAAGTTTTCTCATCCTTTCAAAAAGCCATCTTGGTGCATGACCTCCATGAAGAGGAAGGTTTGCATAGCCGGTTTTCATATTTATTTTTAGTAAAAATGCTTTAAAATATGAAAGTGGGTTACAGCACTTCTTAAAAGGAGTGAAATAAAAGTTATAACAGAAGAAGATTTATAGCCACTTTTTCAAACCTGTTTGCCTCCCTTCTCCCTTCAATTCATTTTCACTTATCCTAAAAACGGAAAGGACTCTCATGGCTGCTGGAATTATTTGGTTGTTTATATAATAGTCTGTATCAATTTGGTCTATGGTTGTATCCTGGAATGGCTCTGCCCTTTGGCTTATTGATCCAGAACCTTTCTTTATCACAAACATAACAATCATTCCGGGTCCAACCGGCTCTCCCCTTTCCTTCATCTTCTTTGCTGCAATAACGTGTGGACCAATTTGCTCATACTCCTTCAGAGGTTTTGTTAGCTGTTCATATATTACAAGGTTTTTTATATCTATTTCTCTCTTTTTAATTTTCTCAATCACTTCTTTCACATAATTCTTTGCACCTTCAACGTCTTCGCTTTCTAAAACAAACTTCAAGACCTTTCTTTGAACTTCTTTCGCAAGATTGCACCAATCCCTTCTCACAGTTTCAAACCCGCGAATTGTAAGGTTTCCCTTATCATCTATCAGGGCATACCTCTTTTTTGCTCCCCTTCCTATTCTGGTGGAAACAAAGATTCCACATTTGTAGAACCCCTGAAGGTCCAGTTCCATTATACCTGGGAGTGAATTGTTCACTTTAGCAAGAAACTTTTTTGTTTTTTCCTTTATTTTTTCAGAAGTGAGAAAAACTGAATCTGTATCGCTGTATATGACTTTAAAGCCACTGTTTTTCGCTTCTTCAATTATTTTCTTTATATAAAACCTTCCCCAGGCAGCCGCGCTCTCTGCACACTCAAAGCAATACCACTTGCTTCCGGGAAAGGCAAAGTAACCGTAAGTGGCGTTTGCTGTTATCTTAAGTGCCTTTTCTTCCAGTTTCAACCTTTCGTCATCAGTTCTTTTCAGTTTTTTCTTTATTTCTATTCTCTTCTTCACAAGTTCTTCTATAACTGTTGAAATAAAACCTTTCTTTTTACAAAAATGATAGTCCAATCCCGGAACTTTTTCACCTTTGCAACAGGAACAGTTAAGGGTTTCCGGAGAAATGTTATGGGAAGCTATTATAGTTGGATAAAGACTGCGAAAATCTAGGACAGATATATTTTTGTGAAGCCCTTCTTCAGGTTCTTTGACAAAACCGCCCACATAAGCACGCCTCATTCTTCTTCTCTTTATTTCTTCAAACTTTGGCTGGTTGGGAATTATTCTTCCCATTGAAAATGCTCTCTTGCTGAGATGCCACTCAACCAGTTGAGAGTAAGTCATCCTTGATACGTCAAAAGGAGTCTGGCCAACAAGCCGACATAGTTCAATAATCTGTGGGAGTAAAAATTCTCCGAGTTTATAGGCAAGTTCGCTGTCCTTTAAGCAATACTCAGACAGTTTAGAAAGGTTTTCCCCTTTTCTCCAAGATTCAAAAATTTCTTCAACCTGCATCTCTATCTTTTCATCTCCCAGAATTTCAGAGCACACTTCCCCAAGACCAAGAACTTCTGTTTGCAATTGGGGTGAAATTATATTGGAAATAAAGTTAAACAAATCTATGTGAACTCTTCCCTGAATTTCTGCTGAACTGATTCTTGCACGCCTCGTGAACTTCAATTCAGACCCGTCTCTTGAGATGTCCAGGACAACTTTGTTATCTTCTGCCCTATTTTGAATTATTTTGAAGTCAAAAGAATCAGAGTTATACCCATAGATTATATCCGGGTCCATTTCCTTTATTATTTCAACGAATCTTTCAAGAAGTTCTTTTTCGCTGTTCAAAACTTCTACGTAATCTGGATAAGAACTTTTTTTATATGTAAGAACTTTCTTGAAATTCTTTCCAAAGAGTGAAAGCATCACCACTTTTGTTTCACTCCCCTCTTCGTAAGTCTCTATGTCAAAGGAAATTGCATTAAGTTTGGTCTTTTTAGGGAGAATTTTTTTAATGCTTTTCGCTTTCACTCCTTCTGATGTTTCCTCACATTCGGCTTCAAACCATTCTCCCGGACTGAACTGGTTATCTATCAAATATCTCCTGTAAAAATTTATGGAATACTCGTAACATCCGTCATGGCCTATTTCCGGAAAATCTTTTATGGCATCCCTTATCTTTGGGACATCCGTTGGGTTGAAGGCATAAATTTTCAAGAGTTTCTTTTTCTCAGAACCTATTATCTTCTCAATAACCTCTATTCTCTTAACCATCGGCTCTTTTATTGAGAGTATTTTTTTCTTCACATTTTCAATGTTTTTCTTCGGAAGGGCATATAGGTATGGGTCGAAATCCACGAGGATAAAAACTGTTTCACCCTTTTCACTCTTGCCCATCAGCCGTATTGTTGCGTTTATGTAATCGGCGTCAAGCAGCAGGAACTTTATTTTCATAATATAAAATTGTAGTGTGTAAAATAAAAGTTTGTTATTTTTTCTTCAATCTTTTTTCTATCTTGTGGACGAGAAGCTTTGTTTTTATTGCAACCTCAGGATTCACTGAAATTGAATCTATTCCGCACTTGACAAGAAATTCTGTGAAGTCAGGGAAATAGCTCGGGGCTTCGCCACAAATTCCAACTTTCCTCCTGTACTTGTGGGCTGTCTTTATAAGCATTGCTATCATTCTTTTTACTGCCTCATTTCTCTCGTCAAACGTTCTTGCAAGCTTTTGGCTGTCCCTATCTATTCCAAGAGTTAGTTGAGTCAAGTCGTTGGAACCTATTGAAAACCCGTCAAAATATCTGGAGAACTGGTCTGCCAGAATTACATTGGACGGAATCTCGGCCATCACGTAAACCTGAAAGTTCTTACCCCTCTTCAATCCTTCACTTTCCATTATCTTCAAAACCCCTTTTGCCTCACCAATAGTTCTGCAGAACGGTATCATTGGTATAACATTTGTGAGCTTCATTTCATTCCTTACTTTTTTTATGGCCCTGCACTCCAGACGGAAGGCCGGCTCGAACTCCGAAATGTAGCGGGATGCCCCCCTCCATCCTATCATTGGGTTGTTTTCCAATCCCTCGAATTCCTTTCCTCCCTTCAGACCGGCATACTCATTTGTCTTGAAGTCAGAAGTTCTCAGAATAACAGGTCTTGGATAAAAAGAGGCAGCTATTTTGGCTATACCGTCTGCCAATTTATCTACAAACTCCTTTGCTCTTCCCTGCTTTATCATGGCAAGCGGATGCTCACCTATGGATGTGATGATGAATTCTTCACGCGCAAGCCCCACGCCATCAACCGGGAGCTGACTCTGAACAAAGGCCTTTTCAGGTATTCCCACGTTAACAAAAATCTGTGTTTTTGTCTTGGGTAATTTGCCTACATCTATTTTTCTTACTTCGTACTTCAGTTCTCCTTTCCATACCTTTCCCTTCTCTTCTGTACAGTCCACTGTAACGCTCTGCCCACTCTTCAAAACCTTTGTGGCATTTTCTGTTCCTATCACCGCAGGAATCCCGAGCTCTCTGGAAACAATGGCAGCATGACTTGTTCTTCCGCCCTTTTCTGTAACTATGGCTGAAGCTATTTTCATTACGGGCTCCCAGTCTGGGTCAGTCATTTCTGTTACAAGAACCTGGCCTGGTTTAAAATCGGATATATTTTTTACGGATTTTATTATGTTAACTTTTCCAGTTCCTATTTTTCTGCCTATGCTGTCGCCTTCTACCAGAACAACACTTCTTTCTTTGAGTGCATACTCTTCGAGAACTCTTGAAACTGAGTGAACTGTCTCCGGTCTTGCCTGAACTATGTATAGCTTTCCATCAGTGTCCTTTGCCCATTCAACATCCATGGGTCTGCCGTAATGTTTTTCTATCTGCATGCAATAGTCTGCAAGTTGCAGGACCTCCTTATCAGAAATGCAGAATTTTTTTCTCATGCTTTGCGGGACAACTTTGTGCTTTACTCCAGCAGGAGACCTTACTTCCATAACTTTTTTGCTTCCAAGCTTTTTGCTTATGATGGTTTTTGTTGCTTTGAGGACGTAAAAGGAATCGGGGTTTACTTTTCCCTGGACTATATAGTCTCCCAAGCCCCAGCTCCCGTTTATGAAAACAAAGTTCCTGTTTCCTGAGTCAGGGTCTAAAGAGAACATCACCCCCGAACTCTTGGAGTGAACCAGCTTTTGCACAGCCACGGAAAGCTTGACACGGAAATGGTCAAAGCCCTTGTCTTCCCTGTAGGATATGGCCCGGTTTGTAAAGAGGGATGCCATACATTTTTTCACGGCATCGAGAATCTGCTTCTCACCTTTCATGTTAAGATAACTCTCCTGCTGCCCGGCAAAACTTGCATCAGCAAGGTCTTCCGCAGTGGCAGAGCTTCTGACAGCAACACTCTCTTCCTTTTTTCCATACTGTTGAGAAAGTTTTTTGTAATGAGAAATTATATCTTTTTTCAAGTCCTCCGGGAATTCCCCTAACAGAATCAACTTTCTTACTTCTGCCCCTATCCTTTCAAGGTTTTTGAGATTTTTCTTGTCAAGCTTGGAAATCAGGGACTTTATCTTATCCTGAAGTTTGTTGTATCTTATGAAATAATCATATGCCTTTGTAGTTATGGCAAATCCGTTTGGAACAGGAACCTTTGTTTTACGCATGAGTTCTCCTAGGTTGGCATTTTTTCCCCCAACCATGGAAATGTCTTTTTTGGAAATCTCCTTAAACCATAAAACATATTTCATCAGAACACCTCAAATTATAAGAGTAGTTTCTCAATATAAATATTTTATTTGAAAAAACCGAAAATTAACTATGAGTATTTTCAGGGCGTATGATATAAGAGGCAGATACCCCAGTGAAATAAACAAAGAAATTGCCTTTAAGATTGGTTCTGCTTTTGGGAAGTTTATCAAAGGTAAAAAAATTGTAGTGGGTTGCGATGCCAGAGAATCTTCTCCTGACTTAAAAGACGCTTTAATGTCTGGACTTTTTAGGACGGGAAAAGAAATCATTGACATAGGCCTATCAACAACTCCAATGTTTTATTTTGCTGCGAATCACCTCGATGCAGACGGTGGGGTGATGATTACGGCATCTCATTTAGGTCCAGAGTTCAACGGGCTGAAACTTGTTGAAAGCGGTGGCTTGTCTTTAACTTATGATACGGGTATAGGAACCATAGAAAAGATAGTTGAGAAAGAAAAATATGAACCAGAAAATTATGAAGTAACTAAGAAAGATGTGAAAGAGGACTATCTTAAATTCCTGATAAACAAGAGGATAAACATAAAAGGAAAAATTGTTGTGGATACAGGAAATGGCATGATAGGATTGGTTATCAAAGATGTTTTGAAAAGAATCGGGATTGATTACAAAGGACTTTATCTTGACGTAGACTGTTCATTCCCACACCATGAAGCAAATCCAATCAAGGAAGAAACCCTGAAAGATTTGAAAGAAGTTGTGAAGAAAGAAAAGGCATTGTTCGGAATAGCATTCGATGGGGATGGAGACAGGATTGGAATTGTAAATGAAATGGGCGAAGTTGTACCGGGAGATTTTTTAATTGCACTCATAGCAAAAAATATTTTGAAAAGAGGTCCTGCAAAGATTCTTTATGACCTCAGGTCAAGCAAGATAGTTCCGGAAGTTATAACGGGAATGGGGGGAACACCTGTTAAATCAAGGGTTGGCCACTCGTTCATAAGCAGGAGGATGAAAGAAGAAGATATAGAATTTGGCGGCGAGCTTTCCGGACACTTCTACTTCAAAAAAACATTTTATGTAGAATCTTCCATTCTTGCTTTAATCAACATTCTTGAGTTAGTTTCGGGAACAGGGAAAAAATTATCAGAACTTGTTAAACCTTTGGAGAAGTACTATAAATCAGGGGAGATAAACTTTGAAGTAAATAACAAAGAAAGAAAACTTAAAGAGATTGAAAGGGTCTATAGAGAGAAAGGAGCCAAAATAGAAAAAATAGATGGCATTACTGTAGAATTTGAAAATTGGTGGTTTAACCTGAGACCATCCAACACAGAAGACTTGATTAGGTTGAATCTTGAGGCAAAGACAAAGGAATTGATGGAAGAAAAATTGGAAGAAGTTGAAAAAATTATAAAGGCGTGAATATGATAACTGAAATAAAAAATATTTCAAAAAAATTGCCAAAAAAGGAAAAGGAGATTTTTAACAGAATTTTCAGAGTTTATGTTGGAGAAGGATTTTTAAAATATCCAGAAAGCATGGAAAAGTGGATTAAAGAAAGGTGGAAACCGGAAGATGTGAAAAAACAGAAGATAGTAAGAATCGAAAACAAAATAACCGGAGAAAGTTCGCTCTTCAATGAACTCAGGTCGAACAGGCCGGTAAAAAATTATGATAAAATAGAAAAAGTAAAACCATCGAAAGACTGCCCATTTTGCAATGCAGAGAAACTTACGCCGGAAGACACCTTTGGAAGAGTGAGGGGAAAATATTGCGTAACAGCAAGCAATGTAGCAAAGTATGACTATTTGCATGGTCTTGTGATTTTCAATAGGCATAACCCCTATTCTTTCGAAAGGGAAAGGGTTTCTGATTATCTTGATGTTGCCATGAAATGGTTCAGAAAAGCCCATGAAGAAAACGAAAGAGCAACCTATCCATACATAATGTGGAACTGCATGTGGAGGGCAGGAGCAAGCTTGGACCATGGCCATCTTCAGGTTCTGCTTAATTCAAAAAAGTATGAAAAGGCGAGGAAGTTAGAAAGTGCGGGAAAAAAATACAAGAAAAAATATGGAAATGCGTACTGGGATGACCTTTACAGAGTTAGCAAAAAACTTGGGATCGGACTTGAATTAAAAGATGTAAAGGTCTTTGAATCTTTAACGCCGTTCAGAGATAAAGAAACTGTGATTTATGGAAAATCATTAAACAAAAATTTCAAAGATGTTGTTTCCCTTGTTCTTAAATCGTTTTACAAAATAGGAGTCAGGAGTTTTAATATGTTTTTTTATCTTCCGCCATTGAACGAAAAGGGCTGTGTGATTGTAAAGCTTGTTGACAGGGGAAATTTAGCGCACAAGAATTCAGATGTGGGAGCTATGGAAATATTTGCAACCCCTGTGATAAACGATGATCCATTCAAGGTTGCAAAAAAGCTAAAAAAATTATTTTTTGGATTCTAGTTTCAGCTTGCCCATCATTTTATCTTCAGGAAACTCATCCTTTGGGAAATCTTCTATATTCATCTCTAAATCTAACCTTTTGAGTTTGGGCTCTTTTTCCATCCTACCTTAGATAGTTGGTTTTCGGAATTTAAAAATTATGTCCAGAACCGTTTTGTGCGTGCAAATGCCCTTTCTGCTTCCAAGATGTCCCTCAGAAAATCTTCATCATTTTCCCTTTGCTTGGCCAGGATTCTTATTGCAGTGTCTGGTCCAACCCCTCTTCCGGCAAGTGCTACCACAACTTTTTTTCCATAAGTTAAAACCAGGTCAGCTATGCTTTCCATTCTTTCAAGCTTTTTCTTTTCTTCCTCTGTAAGTTTTTTTCCTTCAATGTTTTTCTTTATTATTTTTTCTTTTTCCTTTTCGTGTGGCTTTATGACTGTTATCAATCTCGAGCCGCAGACAGGGCACTCTGGGTCGTCTCTTATCATTTTCACGGTTTCAGTTACTGAATATTTTCCGCACTTCATGCAAACAAGTCTTACCCTTGTGGAAAGCAACCTGTCCTTGAAAACAGAGAAGATTTCCCTTTCCGGCTTCTTGGGTGCAACAAGTTCTCGGAACTGGTATTCAACTCCAAGCTTTCCTATGGGAGAAATTCCCGGTTTTTTATCCACAACAACTTTCAATTTTTTGTTTTTGATTTTTTTGAATACCTCCTTGGCACCTTCCATGTCAAGCTTTTCCTGATAAACCTCTCTGAGGGTTTCATCAAATACAGGTGTCCCGCGAAAGCTGTCTACAATCTTTCCTATGTTTATTTTATCCCATTTGGCTGTTTTGGATATCGCGCCAAAACGCTTGGCAACGTGGATGAATCTCCAGCGAAACATCTGTGTCCTGTCAATGGTGTTTTCTATCACTATTTCAAAATCTTCATCTGTATTCTCGTTTACTGTCTTGAGAATTTCATCTACTGAAACGCCCTGGATTATTATTCTGTATGGGTCGTTTTTTATGCCAACGCTTTTCCCAAGTTCTGAAATTAAAAGGGCAGAAAAGAACCTGCTCAGTGTCTGATTTATCAGGGAACCGAAGCATGAATGTATTACAACAAAATCCTTGTCATGTTCTATGAAAATTGTTTTATCATCCGGCACAGGTTTTTTTGCCTTGACCTGCTTTCGAACATAATCTGTTATTTTTTCACATGCCTCTGGAGATATTGGATATCTTTTTCTTATTTCTTCTGTTATATTCTTCTTTTTGCCTAACATTTCTTTTATAAAACGTCTCATCTCTCCAACTTCTTGTGCTATCTCTCTTGTTACAGGGATAAGTTCGCCTTCCCACGCAGGTACAGCAGAGGTTATGTCGTCAACTGGCTCCACGTAAACTCTTCCGCCATAAACAGAAATTATTCTCCACGGGCTACCTCTCACTATGAAAGTTGTTCCGGTTTCGCCATGCTCTGCAACAAAGGCCTCATCCAGAACTCCCACTTCCTTGTTGTCTATATTGTCTATAACCCTGTACTGGTAAACATCCGGTATTGTAGACAGGTTTTCATAGTAATATCTCCACGCCTTTCGTCTCCTTCTTATTCCAACATCAAGGTATATCATTCTCATAAGTTCCGCGAATTTCATTATTTTCAAAAATTCTGACTTGTCAAGATCTCTGTAGGGATATGGTTTGCTTAACAATTCGTATGCATCCTTCCAGTTTATGTTATATCTGTCCAAAGCCAGGCCGATCAATTGGTGTGAAAGGACGTCAAGCGCCATTTCATGAAACTTAGTTTTTTCAAGTTCTCCTCCCATGGCCCTTCTAGCTATCACCCCTGCCTCCAGGATGTCATCTGGGTCTGATGCTATTATTATTCCTTTGCTCTTTGTTCCAATTTTATGACCACTCCTGCCAACTCTTTGGACAAGCTTTGAAACCTGCCTTGGGCTCATGTACTGTATAACCTGCTCCACAGTTCCTATATCTATCCCCAATTCCAGGGATGAAGTGCATATAAGGGTGTTCAACTTGCCATTTTTGAACATATCCTCTGCATGTATTCTCACGTCTTTGCTCAAAGAACTGTGGTGTATGCCATGACCTTCGTACTCCAACCTTCTCAATCTCGAGGATAGAACCTCTGCAGCCTCCCTTGTGTTAGTAAAAACAAGAGATTTTTTGTTTTTCACAAGTTCATGAATTTTTCTTAATCTGGCAGCAGCCTCAGTGCCGAGAAATATTTTTTCTGCAAGTTCCTTGTCCTCTTTTTTTGGTTCTGGAAAAATGACTTCTATTTCTAAATCCTTTGCGGTGGTTGTTTTGACTATATCAACATCTTTGTCAAGAAAATTTGCAACCTTCTTCGGTGAACCGACTGTAGCCGAGAGACCGATTATTTGAAAGTTTTTAGAAAGCTGCCTTAACCTTTCCAAGGCCACGCTGAGCTGGGTTCCTCTCTTGCTTCCAACAAGCTCATGAATCTCATCTATTACAACCCATTTTATATTCGAAAGGTTCTTCTTCATTTTTGAACCCGGAAGAATGGCTTGGAGAGTTTCTGGAGTGGATATAAGAAGGTCGGGAGGGAATTCTGCCTGTTTGCTCCTCTCGTACTGGGTTGTATCTCCATGCCTTACAGAAACGTCCATATCAAGTTTGTTTCCCCACCAGATTAAACGCTTAAACATGTCCCTGTTCAGTGAGCGAAGTGGACAAATGTAGAGAATTGATATAGGATCTGGCTTTTCCTTCAGCCAGAGGGAGAACAGCGGGAGCATTACCGCCTCTGTTTTTCCCCAGCCGGTTCCCGCTATGACAAGAACATTCCTGCCCTCAAGAATTTTTGGGACGGCCATATTCTGAACCTGAGTGGCCTTCTCAAACCTTTCCTTGGCTAGGGTTTTTACCTTGGGGTGAAGGACATCAAAAACATCTTTTTTTTCTTTTTTCGCCATTAAACCACCAAAAATATAACACTGTTATACTTTTTTACATAATTTTATCCAAAAGTATATAGAATATATAGAAATAAAAAATTAATCACCCGTTTATTCTTATGAGCATGGAATACATTGAAATGTGCCTTGAGCTTGCAGACAATTCCACATGCGGGAAGAAAAAATACGGTTCTGTAATTGTTAAAAATGGTGAAATAATAGGAAAGGGATACAACCATCCCATACGTGAGGTAGAAGAAGAGCTTTGTCATCCGTGCATCAGAGAAAAAATAAACAGTGGCACTCGTCTCGAGGCATGTGCTGCAGTTCACGCTGAACAGGCAGCAATAATTGATTCTTACAAAAACAAGAAGGATCCAGAAGGAGCTGCGCTGTATGTTGCAGGAAAAAATGCAGATGGAGAAACTATGGTGCTGGATGAGAAGGGATTTTACTGCTCATTCTGTTCAAGAATCATGGCCGAAGCTGGGATAAAAGAGGTTGGTGTATTGACAAAAAACGGTGTAGAATATCTGAACAGAAAGGAGTATCTGAATTCTTCTTTTGAATTTGCTCTGGAGAAGAAAACAGTTAAATGAGTTGACTTTAAAAATAATTTTGTGTATAACAATGAAACAAAAAATAGAAAAACTTATCGATTTTCTTGAAAGGAGATACGGTTATCCCAAAATGGCCCGGAATCATTTCAAGCTGCTCATAACTACTGTTCTTTCACAGCGTACCCGGGATGAGAACACATGGCTCGCTTCCAGGCAACTTTTTTCAGTAGCAAAAACTCCTGAGGACATATCCAAACTTCCGCTGAGGAAGATAGAAAAACTCATAAGACCTTCTGGGACATACAGGCAAAAGGCCAAGCGAATAAAAGAAATATCAAAAATACTCCTTGAGAAGTATAACAGCCGCGTGCCGGAGACTAGAGAAGAGCTGATGAAACTGCCGGGAGTCGGATATAAAACTGCAGACATAGTCCTTTCCTATGGCTTTGGGGTGCCCACGATAGCAGTTGACACGCATGTAAACAGGATACCAAAAAGAATTGGAATAGTAAATGAAAACGCTACTGTAGAAGAAGTGAGAAAGAAACTGGAAAGTTTAGTTAAGGGAAAGAAAAGGTTTCTTGTAAATATGGGCCTTGTCAGGTTTGGGCAGGAAATATGCAGACCCGTGAAACCCAGATGCAAAGAATGTCCTTTAAATAAAATTTGCGATTATTATAAAAGAGGTGGTGTGGATGAGAAGGGGTGACTTTGTATTTACTTCTGAGTCCATGACAGAAGGTCATCCAGATAAAGTATGCGACCAGATATCGGATACCATTCTTGATGCAATATTGAAGGACGACCAGAATGCCCGGGTAGCCTGCGAAACAATGGCAGGTATGGGATTTGTCATAGTCACCGGTGAAATAACAACATCTGCACATATAGATGTCCCAAAAATAGTAAGGTCTGTAATAAAAGATGTTGGTTATGACAAACCTGAATATGGATTCGACTACAAGACTGTAGGAGTTCTGACAAGCATACATGAACAATCACCGGACATCGCGATGGGCGTTAACAAGCAAGAGCTGGGTGCTGGAGACCAGGGAATGATGAGCGGTTATGCAACAAATGAAACTCCTGAACTGATGCCACTACCTATACTTCTTGCCCACAAACTTGCCAAAAAGCTTGCTATTGTTAGAAAGAATAAAATTATCCCTTACTTGAGACCCGATGGAAAAACACAGGTAAGCGTAAAATATGAAAACGGGAAACCCAAATGCCTGACCTCAGTTGTTGTGGCAGCACAACACAACCCAGATGTGAAGATAGAAAAACTTAGAGAAGATATAAGAGAAAAAGTGATAAAACCTGTTTGCAAAGAATGGATAAGCGAAGAAACTCAATATTATATAAACAACACAGGCAGGTTCGTTGTTGGCGGTCCAGTTGCTGACGCAGGAATGACAGGAAGAAAAATAATTGCCGACACATATGGAGGTGTTGGCGGACATGGAGGAGGCGCTTTTTCTGGAAAAGATCCGACAAAGGTTGACAAATCTGCAGCATACATGGCCCGCCACATAGCAAAGAATCTTGTTGCTGCTGGTGTCTGTGATAAGTGCGAGGTCCAACTATCATATGTTATCGGCGGAACAGAACCGTTGTCCCTTATGATTGATACTTTTGGCACGGAAAAAATTCCAAACAAAAAAATACTTGAACTCGTGAGAAAACATTTTGACCTCACTCCAGGAGGAATAATAAAACAATTGGATCTGATAAGGCCAATTTACAGAAAAACTTCCTGTTATGGGCACTTCGGTCGCGAAGAACCAGAGTTCACTTGGGAAAAAACTGACCTTGCCCCGATTATCAGAAAAGAAGCTGGGTTATGAAATGAAGCACAGTCTGAAGATAGGGCTCTTCATCGGAGTTAGCATTGCCTCCATCTCTGCTCTGATTCTTCAGTTTGTCCCAGTAAACTATTGGACTCTGGTTACCATCCTTTATCTCTATTCAATAGTTGGTGCCCTCACATCATACTTTGTTCACAATAACCTGAGAAAAAGATTCAAACAAAAAATAGAAAAGAAGTTTGATGAAATTATTGTAAGATTTGACTAACCATTAGAATATCCTGGCGTTGAATTAACTTCCTGAAATTCTCCTGTACCATCAGGAACCCTTGCCCATGATTTCCCTTCACTGCTGTCCTCATATTCAAAACTATCAACAAGTTTTCCGCTGTTGTCATAAAGTTTTATATCATCTCCATTGTTGTTCAAAGCTATTCCTGTTTCATTTCTCCACAATACTAGAAACTCTTCTGGTTCTATATTTCCTGAAAGCGTGTAATTTGTTCCACCGTCTTCCAGATACCATTCAGTTAAGTCCACCTCCGATTCCTCGTAACTGTATAATTCAATGAATTCTCCTTCAGCATCATCACCTTCCGGATTTGGCAGAACTTCGTTTATAACTACATGAATCACTTTCTCTGTTCCTGGCAGTTCCATGTAATCTTTCTTTATTTTTTCCATTCTCTGAATCTCTTCCTCCAGGAGTTCCTTTGCTTCGTCATATTTATCCACGTTACCCCTTACTGTTTCTTTTGTGTTACCCATTTCTTTTGTCGCTTCCCGGTACCCATCGGGGCTTGTATATTTTTCTGTAACCTTTGTTCCTGTTTTGTTCACAACAAGATTGTAATCCTGTGCAAATAGTTCCCATGCTGTGAAGTCCGGCGTCTGCTGGACAATTACTTTTCTGTCTGGCCTGACAAGCTCCTGATAAACTCCATCAGGATTAATCTTTATGGTAAACTTTCCAAAAGGCGTCTGATAAGTTTGCTCGAATTTTTCATTTGTCAAAGAGCGTGAAAGTTCTCCTGGAATGTCAGTAGAACTCATGTTAAGAACTATGTCCCCAATCGGGCCGTAATCATTAGAAATTGTAGAGGCAACAAAGGGCACAGAAGCCAAACCAGCAATAATTGATGCCACGATTGCTATATCACTCAGATTCATCAAATCCTCTCATTGTTCATTTTAATAAATTTTAAAGAAGTCCATTTATAAAGTTTTTAATTTATAAATCACAAAATCTTCTCATGCTTGGTAAGTTCTTTAATCCCAAATCAATCTGTGTCATCGGCGCATCCAGAAAGCCGGATAAGATAGGGCATATTATACTCAAAAACCTGACAGAAACATTTAAGGGAGAAATTTATCCAGTTAATCCGCACGCTAAAAAGATATTAGGACTAAAATGCTATCATTCTGTTTCTGAAATAAAAGGCCGTATAGACCTTTGCGTTATTGCATTGCCTGCAAAACTTGTTCCTTCTGTGCTGGAAGAATGTGGAAAAGCCAGGATAAAAAATTGCATAATTGTTTCTTCAGGATTCAAAGAGATAGGAAACTCTGATTTAGAAAAAAAAGTAAAAAACATTTCAGAAGTCTATGGCATGAAGATAATGGGACCCAACTGTCTTGGGGTATATGACCCTTATTCTGGAGTTGATACGATATTCAATCCCAAGTATAAATCAGGCAGACCACAAAAGGGAAACATAGGGTTCATATCCCAGTCAGGAGCTGTTCTGTGCATAAGCCTTGACTGGATGTCAATGCGCAGTTACAGAATCTCGAAAGCCATATCATATGGAAATGCTGCAGATGTTGATGTGCCGGAACTAATGAAATATCTTGACAAAGATGAAAAAACTAAAGTAATTTGTCTTTACTTAGAGGGTTTGAAGGACGGGAAAAAGTTTTTTGAAACCGCGAAAAAAATTTCCAAGCCCGTGATAGTCCTCAAAGGCGGCAAAACGAAGAGCGGAACAAAATCTGCCAAAACACATACAGGTGCAATGGCAGGAAATGCAAAGATTTACTCTGGGGTTTTCCGCCAGACAGGAATAATAGAAGCTTATGATTTGGAACATATGTTTGATATGGCCCGTGCCCTTTCCGCTCAGCCGCTTCCAAAGGGAAAGAGAGTTAGAGTAATCACTGATGCGGGGGGATTCGGAGTTCTGACATCTGACTGGATTGAAAAAATGGGATTGAAAATGGCAGAAGTAAATGAAAAAAGCAAAAGAAAACTCAGCAAACTCCTCCCAAAGCATGCTGTTATTGGCGAGTTGATAGACCTTACAGGTGACGCGACATCAGAAATGTATGAAACATGCTATCGTGATGCCATTCATGACAAAAATGTTGATATGATTGCACTGATACTTCTGTTCCAGCCACCGATGGTAAAGGAAGATGTTGTAAATAAAATAATAAAACTCTCCGGAAAGAAAACCACGGCAGTAATCTCTGCAGGAGGAGAATACACAGAAAAACTAAAGAAAAAACTTGAAGAGGCAGGACTGCCCTGCTTCTCCTCTCCAAAGAGATGCGTTGAGGTTCTGGCTACTCTTTATTACCGAAAATAACCTTCTTTACCTTTTCAACTGATTCCGGATTTCTAAGGGTTGTTATGTTTCCAAGCTCTTTTCCTCTCAGCAGATTTTTCAGGATTCTTCTCATGATTTTTCCAGAGCGGGTCTTTGGCACATCCTCCACAAAGTAAATTTCTGCCGGCCTTGCGATTGGTCCTATATGTTCATCTACTTCCTTCTTTATTTCTTTTTTCAGTTCTTCTGACGGCTCCCTGTTACCTAAGATTACAAAGGCCACCGGAACTTCTCCCTTTACTTCATCCGGCTTTGAAACAACAGCACATTCCACAACATCAGGGTGCCTTGTTATAGCATCTTCCATCTCTGCAGTAGATAGCCGGTGGCCAGCCACCTTCATAACATCATCCGCCCTTCCATGAATCTTTATATTTCCTCCTTCAAGCTCCACTGCCTCGTCTGATGTATAATAAATCTCAGGCCCATATTTGCTCCAGTAAGTTTCTTTATATTTTTCTGGATTGTTGTAAACTCCCCTTAACATTCCAGGGGCAAACGGCCCGAGCTGGACAAGATATCCTTCTCTTTCCACAACTTTGTTTCCATCTTCATCCCATACTTCCATTCTTACTCCTGGAAACGGCCTGCCTGCAACTGTTGGAATGAAAGGTCCTATCCCAGGGAGGGCAGTTATGAGAATTCCTCCTGTCTCTGTCTGCCACCATGTGTCAAGAATAGGGCATCTTCCTTTACCAATTTTTTCAAAGTACCAGCCCCATGCCTCCTTTCCTATTGGCTCTCCCACGCTTCCAAGCAATCTCAGGGAACCAAGGTCATATTTTTCTATCCATTCGTCTCCAGCACGTTTAAACATCCTTACCGCAGTCGGGGATGTGTAAAAAACTGTAACCTTGTGCTTGTCTATTATTTTCCACCATACTCCATAATCAGGATAATCTGGAGAGCCCTCATAAGTCAGCATAGTATCTCCGTTAAGCAACGGTCCGTAGCATGCATAGGTGTGCCCCGTTACCCATCCTATATCCGCGGTGCACCAGAATATGTCATCATCGTGCAAGTCAAAAATCCATTTTGTAGTCAGGTATGCCTGAACCATATACCCCCCGGTGTCATGAATAACGCCTTTCGGTTTTCCGGTAGTTCCGGAAGTATAAAGGATAAACAAGGTTTCATTGCTTTCCATTTTTTCAGGTTCGCATACAGGCTCTTCTTCCTTTACAATCTCATCGTAGTACAGGTCTCTTCCTTCCACCATATTTACATCTGAGTTCAACCTTCTGACAACAATAACCTTTTCAACCCCTGTTCCCTCCACTCCTTCATCTGCCTTTTCCTTCAGGTTTATTGTTTTTCCTCTCCTGTAATATCCATCACAAGTTATCAAGAGTTTTGCCCCGGAGTCCAGAAGTCTGTCTTTAAGTGACTCAGCAGAGAATGCAGAAAAAACCACTGTGTGAATCGCTCCAATCCTTGCACAAGCAAGCATTGCTATCTGAACCTCTGGAATCATTGGAAGGTATATTCCAACCCTATCTCCCTTCTTTACGCCAAGTTTTTTCAAGGCATTTGAGAACTTGCAAACTTCCTCGTAAAGTTCTCTATATGTTATTATTCTTTCCTTCTCTTCAGGCGGCTCTGGTACCCATATCAAAGCTGGTTTATCTCCTCTACTATCAAGGTGCCTGTCCAGACAGTTGTAAGAAATGTTCGTTTTTCCCCCTATAAACCACCTGAAGTTCATTGGCTCTTCTTCGTATGCTTTTGACCACGATTCAAACCAGAAAAGCTCCTTTGCCTTGCTCTCCCAGAAAGAAACAGGGTCTTTTTCTGCCTCTTCATAAATATTAGGATCAGAAACGTTAGCTTTGTTTTTCATTTCTTCGGTTGGCCAATATTTATCCCCATCTTTTACTACCCACTGAACCATAACACCACCTCTTAATTATAAGATTATAGTAGAAGAGGTATAAAAACTATTGAGACAATTGACATCAGTTTCAAAAGTATGTTCAAGGAAGGGCCGCAGGTGTCTTTGAAAGGGTCTCCAACAGTGTCTCCAACTATGGTTGCCTTGTGAACATCCGAACCTTCGCCGCCAAGGTTCCCCTTTTCCACATACTTTTTTGCATTATCCCATGCTCCCCCGGAGTTTGCAAGGGTTATTGCAAGCAAAAGACCTGTGGCTATAGACCCAGCAAGGAATCCTCCAAGTGCTTCAACCCCAAGCGTAAATCCAACAAGAAGAGGAGAAATTATTGCAAGCACGCCAGGAAGTATCATTTCTCTTACAGCAGCATTGCTGCTTATCTTTATGCAACTTTCATAGTCCGGTTTCTTTTTTCCCTTCAGTATGCGTCTGTCTTTAAACTGTCTTCTGACTTCATCAACTATCTTTGATGCAGTTTTGCCAACAGACCTCATCGTTATGGATGTGAATATGAATGGTATCAGAGCTCCTATGAAGAGTGCCACCACAACCTGCGGCGAAATTAAACTTATTGCATTCAGATGAGTAACCTGAATGTAAGAAGAGAACAAAGTTATGGATGCAAGTGCCGCAGAACCTATTGCGAAACCCTTGCCTATCGCAGCCGTTGTGTTGCCAACTGCATCCAGCTCCTCGCATCTCTTTGATGCAACCTTGCCGAGACCGGCCATCTTTGCTATTCCCTCTGCATTATCAACTGTCGGGCCATAAGAGTCTATGGAGAGAGTGGTGCCAAGA
>CAYYYO010000002.1:0-15130 GCA_964476295.1 uncultured archaeon
CGTATTCTATAAAATACTATCGTTTACTATATAATACTTAAAATTAAAAGGCCGTGGAAGGCCTATCCATATCTAAGTTTTGCTTCTTCACAAGAGATTTGAGGATAGGGTTGAGAATTGGCGTGGGAAGAGAATATGCCTTCTTTATGCGCAGGCCTGCTTTTATTTCACCGGCAAGGATTTTTCTCCACTCTTTTTCGTATGTATCAAGGTTTGGTTTATCTGGTTTTACAAGAGCAGACGCTATGTTTGCTGCCCTGATGCCATAAACAATTCCTCCGCCTGTATGCGGCTTTGTTTGAGAAGCAGCATCGCCGCAGAGAAACACCCTATGGCTCGTTGTTCTATTTAGGAGACCAAACGGTATAAGGCCCGAGTAAATTTTTCCGATAGGAAGTCTCATGTCTTTCATGAATTTTTCAAAGTATTTTTTTGCATTTTTTTCAGATGCTATGCCGTATTCAACGTTGTTTTTGCGCGGAATCCTCCAGGCAAAAAACCCTGGGGCCTTTTTCAGGTAAAGGTCAACAAATTGATCTGGCTCTTCGTCAACATAAGAGAAAATTCCGTGAAGAAATTTGGGGGATGAGATTCCCATTTTATTTCTAACAACAGAAAGCGGGCCATCGCACCCGGCAAGAATTTTTGCCCTGATGTTTTCAAAACTGTCTGATTTTATGTAAAGGGAAACGTAAGATTTGGATTCAAAAAAGCTGAAAAGTTTTGCTTCTGTTAGAAGCTCTGCGCCTCCTTTAACTGCCTTGGCAGCAAGAAACTTATCCAACTTTTTTCTGTTAATAAGAACTGCCTGATTGGAACGAAATGTATAAGTGTTCTTCCCCAGATGTATTCTTGCTCCCTTCATTTCCTTTTCGATAAGACCTTTGTTCTGTGGAATAAAATCCCATATCTTTTTTGAGACAAGGCCGGAGCACGCGAGAGGCTCTCCTATTTTTTCGTGCTCTTCTAAAAGAAGGACTTTATAATTCTTAGAAAGCTTCCAGGCAAGGTATGAACCAACTGGCCCGGCGCCGCAAATAGCAAAGTCATAGTTCATAATATGAATATTCAAAGAATCAGTTAAAAAACTTATTTAAATATTTTTATAGAGCTAAGCATATAAGAGTTTTATGAAGTTTGCTAAAAATTTTGGTAAGGTTTATAATAAAATTGGTTACAAAAAGCTTACAGTCCTTCCGCTCATATTTTTGATTTTATGTCTGGGTTTTCTTTTTATTCATTACCAGAAAACCGGGGAATTTTTCTCCAAGGGGATAGACCTGAGGGGAGGGGCCCAGTTAACAATAGACACAAAACAGAATGTGGATGCGCAGGGACTTGAGAACCATTTAAAAAAAGTTTTCGGCGATGTGCATGTAAGAACTACTGTTGGTGTTGGGAAAAACAATATATTGATAAGGACTGATGAAAATGTGGATAAGAACAAATTGCTTGAAGAGATTGAAAACTTTGGGGTTGATGTTTCTTCCCACTCCTTTGAGAAGATTGGGGCAAGTTTGGGAGAAAGCTTCTTTGACCAAAGCAGGACTGCACTTATTGTTGCTTTCATATTTATGGGTTTTGTTGTTTTCTTCATTTTTAGGAGCTTTGTTCCATCTGTTGCAGTAATATGGTGTGCTTTTTCTGATATAATCTGTACTATAGCTGTATTGCAATTCTTGGGCATGCCTTTGACACTTGCATCTTTCGCAGGACTTTTGCTTGTGCTTGGTTATTCTATAGATACTGATGTCCTTCTTACAACACGGTTGATAAAAAGAAGGGAAGGCTCCTTGAAAGAAAGGTGTAAAAATGCCTTTAAAACAGGGATAACAATGACAATTACATCGCTTGTTGCCTTTGTTTCACTTTATTTCCTATCCGGAGTAACTGCATTGATGGAAATAGCAAGCGTTTTAATAATAGCCCTCCTGATAGACATACCAAACACATGGCTGACAAATCTTGGGATATTAAGATGGTGGGCAGAAAAGAGGGGCATAAAATGAATTTTTGGAAAGAATGGAGAATTTGGTTGTTAATTTTGGCAGTTATTGGAAGTTTAATAGCCATAAGCCCAAACCCATGGGCAAGTGGCGTTGTTGTAAAGTATGTGGATAAGGATTCGCCATTCTATGGAGAGATATTCCCAGGAGAAAGGATAAGTTCTATAAATGAAAGGGCGATTCAAAGCACGATAGACATGTTAGAATATGAGAATTACACTGGCATGCTAAGGGTTTTCCACAATGGCAAATTAACATTAAAGGAAGTTAAAGGAAATCTTGGGTTAGAAGTGAAAAATATTGGCATAAGCAATCTTAATCTTGGGATGGACCTTGTGGGCGGAACAAGGGTTTTGCTAAGGCCTGTTTATGAAGAAGAAATGAATGAAAGTGATAAAAACCTTTTAATAGACAGAGTTATATCAACCCTGCAGACAAGAATGAATGTTTATGGATTAAAAGAGATAAAGTTTCAGGCAGTTAAGGATGTCGCGGGGAACAGGTATGTGCAGATAGAAATGGCTGGAGCAAGTAAGAAAGAAATAGATGACCTGCTTGAAAAACAGGGCAAATTTGAAGCATACATACCAAGAATGGTTAAATTTGTCAACGGTTCTGGGGTCGTGGAAATTGGAGATAAAAACTACACCATTGCAAAAGCTGGAGAGAACATAACTGTCATGGGAGAAACTATAGGAATTAATGATACTATAAATCTTGGAAAAATAGAGTTTAAAGTTTGGAATGTAACCAATGAAAGCTGCATCTTGGCGGGAAAAGTTTTTACAAGCGAGGACATAAAATACGTTTATTTTGACCCCCAGCATTCGTATGTTAGAAGGTATGGAAAAGGATGGGAATTCTCGTTCCAAATACTTGTATCAGATGAGGGAGCAGAAAGATTTGCAAATATAACTGAAGATATACCTGTAGAAATAGATTCAAAAACAGGTGAGTCATACCTTCAACAAAGAATTTATCTTTTCCTGGATGAGACGCTGATGGACAGTCTCAGGATAAGTGCCGGGCTTGCCGGACGTGCTTATTCAACTCCAATGATAACTGGCGGGGGAAACACAGAGAAAGAAGTTGTAAGAAATGAAAGAAGGCTGCAGAGCATCCTTAGCAGCGGTGCTCTTCCGGTTAAACTGGAAGCTGTACGGGTGGATACAATATCCCCGTCCCTCGGCAGTCAGTTTATGAAAAGTGTTTTAATTGCTATGCTGGGAGCTCTCATTGCAGTCAGCGTTATTGTTTCCCTCAGGTATAAAACCTGGAAAATAGTTCTGCCCATAATGCTGACATGTGTATCTGAAATTATAATAATTCTTGGGGTTGCGTCAATCATAAAGTGGACAATAGACCTGTCGGCAATAGCTGGAATAATAGCCACGGTAGGAACCGGCGTAGATGCGCAGATTATCATAACTGATGAAGTTTCTGGAAGAAGGGATATAGTATTTTCAATGAAAGAAAGGGTAAAGCGGGCCTTTTTCATAATTTTCGGGACTGCGTCAACCACTGTGGCCGCAATGATACCTCTGGGGGTTATAGGCATAGGGCTGATGAGGGGATTTGCTGTTACAACAATAATCGGTGTGCTAACTGGAGTATTTATAACCAGGCCGTCATATAGTAAGATTATAGAACTTTTGGAAATTGGGTGAAATTGTGAAAGTTAAAGAAGTTATAATACTTGCGGGAGGCAAGGGAAAGAGGTTGAGACCTCTAACTGATAATATCCCCAAATGCCTTGTTCCTGTTAACAACAAACCTCTTCTTGAATATCAGGTAGAATATTTGAAAGGTTGGGGGATTAAAAAAATAATATTGGCGTGCGGATATTTATGGGAAAAAATCAAGGAGAAATATGGAAATGAATTCATTTATTCTGTAGAAAAGGAACCATTGGGAACCGGGGGCGCTATTAAAAAAGCCTTGGAACATATAGATGGGGATGAGTTTTTTGTTATAAACTGCGACGAATATTGCGACGTGAATTTAGAAGAAGTCGAAAAAATGGGAAGCAATACAGTTGTTTTAAGCAGGTTTAACTGCAGATTTGGCTTGGTGGATACGAAAGGCGACAAGGTTATCGGTTTCAGACAAAAGCCGGTTTTACCCTACTGGGCGAATATGGGTCTCTACTTGCTGAATAAAAATATTCCATTGCCCGACAAAGGCGCAATAGAAACCGAGACCTTCCCGGCACTTGCGTCGGAGGGAAAATTGAAAGCTTATAAACATAAGGGAATCTGGTTTACTGTAAATACAATAAAGGATTTGGAAAAACTGGAAAAGTTCCTTAAAGGAGAGGTGAAAAAATGAAAGTTGGCGTTGATGAAGAAAAATGCATTGGTTGTGGGGCATGTGTCTCTATATGCCCGGAAGTTTTTGAACTTGGAGAAAACGGGAAATCTGTTGTTAAGCAAAAAGAAACAGAACTCGAATGCGTCAAAGAAGCAAAAGAAGCATGCCCTGTTGGAGCCATAACAGTTGATTAAGTCATTTTGGGTAGAAGATCCAGGAACCCCTGTATTCCATCTCTCAACCTTATTACATATTTTCTGCAATCTTCCATATACTCTTCGCGCAGGTCTCCGTATAATGCCTTTTCATAAAATGCTCGGAAAGCATCCCAGAGGATTGATTTTTGAAGCGCTGTTTTCTGTGGATAATTTGTTTCAACAGTTCCCTTTATTTCTATGTCAAGGTCACCAACATATTTTATTTTGGGTTTGTTCACTTTCCTAAGAATTATGTCTATATCCAATTCGTAAAGTATTCTTGTGTATTTGTCTTTTTGCTTCCAGGCCTCAAGAAATATATGTATTTTTTCCGGGTCGCCTTTGGTGTGCTCATACACTCTTTCATTTATTTCATTTGGGTTTAATTTACATCTGGAAATGAGAATTTCTTTTATTTCTGGATAAACAAGATGTGGATTCACTATGTTCTTAACGGTTATTCTTGGTATAATCTCACATTCATCTTCTATTTTCAGCTTTGCCATTTTATCACATCATATTTCCGGAGAAGCTTCGTAACATTCTTCACATATCCATTGACCATTTACCCTTCTCAAATTTTCGCTGTAGTTGCCGCAAATCTCACAAACATCCCCTTCCATCTCCATATCCATTTCTCTTCTGGCTTCCACAAGGGATTCGACAAGATGCGGAGCTATTCTAAGAACATCCCCGTCTGTGAGAATGCCAACAAGTTTTTTTCCATCAAGAACAGGCAATCTTTGAATGCCATTTTCTATCATTGTATTTATTGCGTCAACAAGTTCTTCATCTGGGGTGGTTGTTATCAGTTTTTTGGTCATAATCTCTTTTGCTGTAAGCTTTTTTGGGTCTTTGTTTGGTATGATAACCCTTTTAACCAAATCTTCTGAAGTGATAAGCCCCAGGAGCTTTCCCCCATCACAGACAAGCATTGAACCAATGTCCCTTTCTTTCATTTTTTTGGCTATATTTATCGCTGTTTCTCCTGGTCCTACTTTTATAATTTTCTTAGTCATTGCATCCTCTACTCTTATTTCTCCCATATTCTCACAGTATTAATTTATTAAAGCATCTATTTAAAATTAAAAATATGACTAACTACAAAAAGGGGGCTGCGTTTGAATTCAGGGTTAGAAACATATTTAGAAGGTTTGGCTATGAAGCAGAAAGAAAAGCTGCTTCCTCTCCTTACGATATAATAGTTATGAAAAATGGTAAAGTTGTATTTGTTGTGGATGCCAAAAAAACCTCCCAGAAAGACAAATCATTCATTTATGTAAGAAGGTCTGATGTGGAAAAAATAATAAACGAGTCCAAAAAACTTGGGGCAAAACCCCTTATAGTGTATGGTTTTTATAGAACTCCTGTTTTTGTTGCTTTCCCTGAAGAGATGGGAGAGGTAATAAGACTTGAAGTTGGAAAAAAGCTGGAAGATTTTTTAAAGTCTTGAGCTTAAGGGAAGATGACCCCTTGCGTATCTGTCTCTCTTTTTGGTAAGCCCGAAAATAAACCATAAAATCCCCAAAAGCGATATTATCCAAGAAAATGGGATATTGAAAATAAAGAAAATATATAACCCTAATATAAAAACGCTTGAACCCATTAAAACCCATCTTAAGTTCAAACAAATTCCCTCTTTAATGTACTTTTTAGTTCATTTAATTTTTTTGTTTTTGTTACTGCCAAGACTATTCCTTCAACCTCAGCTATTCTTTTTGCTATTTCATCAACTCTATCCGGTCCGTGTAACACTACCAAAGATGGTTTTAAATTGGTTACCTTTATAGCAACGAGAGAAGATCTCCCTGTTGAAACATTAGAAAATATTATGGCTCTGTTTGTTGTTAGGCCATAAATTTTTACAAGTTCGGTGGGAGACAACTCTACTATAGCCCTGAGTGTATCAACCAGAGAATATCCATAAATTTGGTTATCCAGAAGGTCTTCCCGTTCAACAACAATGGATCCGATTTTATCACAAAATTCCCTGATGGTGATGGGCAAATTAAATTCTCTAATGTCTAAAATAGTTGAAAGAATATCATCATTTAATGAGAGTGTATAAAATTCTTTGAGAAATTCCGCGCCCTTTCTTTCTGATATTTTCACTAAGGACTGAACTATGGATTTTATTATTTTTATTCCCGGTGAAGACCTTCTGCTGCTTTCATAATCAGAAATAACAGATGGTGTAACACCCATTTCATTAGCAATTTCTTTCTGAGAAACCTTAAAAATATTTCTCCATTTTTTTATAACCAACCCGGGTTTTTGAGAAAGAACTATTTCTCCACAGATTCTCTTAATTAAATTTTCTTTTATCAATGTTTTTTCATTCATAATCCATTTTTGTCGAAATAAGTATAAATATTTGTCGTATAAGGAAGACCTATTTTTCCTTTGGAATTTTTTTTTATTTTAGTTGTTTGAATAATTATATATTATATAACACTGTTATATTTAATTTATTTATTAAAAAGAAAAATTCCATATGAAATAAAGGGGTCTCTTATTCACACCCCTTCATTTCTTATGCACATGAACACCCCTTTATTTCACGTGCAGAAAATTATTTATAAATACAAATTCTATATGAAAGAAAGGGGGGTTGGTTTCATTTGCAAAAATCTTTGGATATGATTTTTAATGGCTATATTAATAAAAAGAAAATTTTTAAAAACAAAAAAGCAATAACAAACACATATAAACCCAATGAACTCCCCCATAGAGATAAGGAAATAGAAACAATTGCTTCTATCCTTGCACCAAGCATTAATGGAGAAAGACCGTCAAATTTGTTTATTTTTGGCAAACCAGGGACAGGGAAGACGGCCGTGATGTACTTTGTTTCAAAAAAACTTACGGAAGTGGCTAAGGGAAAGGTTAATATTTTTTACTTGAATTGTAAGATGAGGAATGTTGCCGACACAGAATATAGAATGATAGCGCAATTGACAAGAGAGCTTGGTGAATTTGTTCCCGTTACAGGATTGCCAACAGATCATGTTTATAATTTGTTTTTTAAGGCCCTTGAAAAGAGGGGAAATATAGTTATTTTAATTCTTGATGAAATAGATGCACTGGTTGAAAAAATTGGTGATAACTTCCTCTATAACCTAACAAGGATAAATGAAGATTTAAAAAACACGCAAATAAGCATAGTTGGTATTTCAAACAACCTTTCATTTACAAATAATTTGGATCCTCGCGTGAAGTCTTCACTTTCTGAAGAAGAAGTTATTTTCCATCCATACAACGCTGCGCAACTGCGGGACATATTGAAAAGAAGGTCTGAAGAAGCTTTTAAAGAAAATACGCTTGGATCGGGTGTGATAGAAAAATGCGCCGCCCTTGCAGCCCAGGAGCATGGTGATGCAAGGAGGGCCTTGGATCTTCTCAGGGTTGCTGCAGAAATAGCCGAGAGGGAAAATTCTGAAAAAATTGAAGAAAGGCACGTGGACATGGCAGAGTCGAAAATAGATAATGACAGAATAATAGAAATTGTGAAAACGCAGCCAAGGCAGAGCCAAGCCGTTCTTTGGAGTATTTTGAAGACAGGAGGGGATGTACAAACCGGAGACATTTTTTCTATTTATGAAAAAATATGCAAAGAAAATGGCTTGAACCCCCTCACACAGAGAAGGGTCTCGGACCTGATAGCAGAGCTGGATATGCTTGGCATAATAAATGCCAAAGTTGTTAGCAAGGGGAGATATGGAAGAACAAGGATAATCAGGATAAACCTCCAGGAACCTCTTATTAATGATATAAAGAAAATCCTCCAGACAAATTATTATTTTCAGTGATTGAATGGATATAGTTAAGGAGTTTTTAAAAAGGGGAATTTTGATTTCTCCAGAACTTAAAGTAAAAATCAATCCTGAAGAGGTTGAAGAAATAGCTGCAAAGTTCGATAAAAAAAATCTTGTGCTTACAGAGGAGCACTATCTCTTTTTAAGGGGAAGCAAAGTTAAAGTTTTAAAAGAATATAAAAAGGGGCCGGAGATAAAGAGAATAGACAATTTTGTTGATTTTTACAACAAAAGGTTTGAATTTTTAAGAGGCCTCCTGAAAGAAAAGCTTGGGACAGAAAAAATAACGTCAATTAATAAATTAAGCCGTGGAAATGCAACTGTCATAGGAATGGTGAGAGAAATAAAAGATAATGGCTTTGTCATTGAAGATTCAAGCGGTTCAATTTTTTGCGTGTCTGAAGAAAAGGTATTGGAAGATGATGTGCTTGCTGTGAGAGGCAGGGTTGAAAAAAATACTTTAATTGAAGAGAAAATATTTTTCCCAGACATACCTCTAAACAGAAAAACCAATTTCACAGCGGATGACACCTTTGTTTATTTTACAGACAACTTCACAGAAAAACCTTCACGCGTCACGTATATATTCACGTTTAAAATAGACCCACAAAATGTTGAAAATCTGAATGCATGGGTCATAACAAAAAAAGAAAACATCCAAAAAGGCCCGAAAAGAGTATGCCTGAATTTGCCGTCACTTGTTGAGGTGAATGGGGTTAAAGTTTTTATGTTTGAGGAAAATCTAAATGAAATTGGAAAAAAGCTTGGGGAGACAGATGAGAAAAAAATAATAACAGCATTGCTGAAAAGAAGGCATCTTCTCCCAAATGTTTTTAGAGAAAACGATCCGTATCTGCTTAAGGAAATACCGGATATAATATTTACAAGAGGCAAAGAATCTTTCTTTTTAAATTATAAGGGCGTTTCTGTGATTTCTGTTTCTAAAGGTGGATTTCTTGTAAATCTCAAAACAAGGGAAATTTATGATAAAGGCGATAGTGTTTGATCTTGGGGGCGTGGTGCTGTCCAATGACTGGGACCCGGAAAATAAGAATTTTGTGAATGATTTAAAAAAGAACTTTGGCATTTCTCCTGAAGACATGAAGAGGGCATGGGGTTTGGCCTGGCCGGATTTTATGAAAGGAAAAATATCAGAGGACAAGTTTTGGTTGGTTTACTTAAAAACAGCAGGCGGAAAAATAGATGTTGAAAAGGCGAAAGAAATTTACAGAAAACACCAGACAGCAGACAAAGGCACAATCAAAATTATAGAAAAACTAAAGTCAAGGTATAGGATAGTCGCCTTAACAAACATCAGCAAAGAATGGCTTGAATACAAGAAAAAGAAATTTGATTTAGACAGGTATTTCGAATTCATAGTCAGCTCTTGTTATGAAGAATCGAGTAAATCCGGAGAGGAGATATACAAGAAAACATTAGAGCGCCTTGCTCTGCCAGCGGAGGAATGCCTTTTCATTGATGATAGGGAGAGGAACATACTGATTGCAAAAAAGCTTGGCTTCAAAACAATTTTGTTTCGCGGAGCAAAGGAACTCGAGAGAAAATTAAAAGAACTGGGGATTAATTACTCTTAAGTCATTTCTACACTCCACCAAACAAATCAATTTTTAATAGTTAAACAACTATTAGTTTGTTGAGATGAGGGATGTGAATGGAATTGCAAATTTTTGATGCTGATTATACAATGCTGAACGACAGGCCTGTTATAAGAATTTTTTCCAAGGACAAATCCGGAAGAACATTCTGCATTTTTGTGAAAGATTATCTCCCTTACTTCTACGCCTTAGGAGATGAAAATAAAATAAAAGAAAGGTTGAAAAAATTTGAAGGGGAAGTGCAGAAAATAGAAAAAGTTAAGAAGTTTTCCCCTGTTGGATACCAGAAGGAAAAAACAGAAGTGCTAAAAATAACCTGCAAAAATCCGTCAAAAGTGCCTGTTATAAGAGAATCCGTGGGTTGCAGGGTTTTCGAGGCCGACATTCTTTTTAAATACAGGTTTTTTTCAGACAAAAGGATTAACGGGATGAACTGGGTTGAAGTTGAAGGAAATTTTGTGAAAACAAACACGGTATCTTGTACAGGAATAGAGGCTGAAAAAATAAAGCCACTTGAAAAAGACGAAAATGCTCCAATGAAAATTATGTCTATAGATATAGAGACAGAGACGCCAACAGAAAGAATGCCTGAAGCAGACAAAGATTCCATAATAATGATAAGCTTGGCATTTTCTGAAAAGTATAAAAACCAAAAGGATTTGGTCTTGCTTTCGAAACACATTCCGCTTAATCCAGGCCAAAAGAATACACTATGCATGGAAAATGAAAAAAAGATGCTGGAAAGACTTAAGGATATAATAAACGATTTTGACCCGGATATAATAACCGGATACAACATTCAGAACTTTGATATGCCTTTCATTGTTGGAAGAATGGACAAACTTGGAATAAAAAAGGATATGGGAAGGGCAAAAGACAAGAACGTTTTTTGCAGCAAGCATGGATATTTGTCAACAACAATAATCACGGGAAGGGTTGTGGCGGATTCCTATCAGATTATAAAAAAAGATTTCTCATTCAAGAGCTACAAACTTGACGATGTTGCTGAGAAGCTCATAGGAAAAAGAAAAATAGACATAAGTTACAGAGATTTTAAAAAACTTTGGAATGGCAGGAAAGAGGACATCCAAAAACTTGTTGATTATTCAAGAAAGGATGCAGTTCTTGCCCTGGAACTCATAGAAAAAAAGAACCTTTTGGACAAATACATAGCTCTTTCAAGAGTTTCCGGAACGCTATTGCAGGATGCCCTTAACGGTGGAGAGTCAATAAGGATAGAAAACCTTCTTTTGAGAGAATTCAACAAAAGAGACATTTTGTTCCCCACAAAACCTACCGAAGGCGAAGTTGTAGAAAGAGCAAAAAAAAGAGAAAAGAGTGAACTCAAGGGAGGCTTGGTTTTGGATCCCAAGGTTGGGCTGCATACCGATGGATACATTCTTGTTCTGGATTTCAAGAGCCTGTACCCCAGTATAATAAGAACATACAACATATGCCCCACGACTCTCCTTAAGAAAGACATGGATGTGGAATACAACGAATCTCCAATAGGAACGCGTTTTGTTAAAAGTGAAGTGAGGGAAGGGATATTGCCTTATCTTTTGGAAAAGTTAATAAACCAAAGGGCAGATGTAAAAAAGGAAATGTATAAGGAAAAAGACCCGGATAAAAAAAGAATCCTATATGCAAAGCAGTGGGCACTTAAAATACTGGCAAATGCTTTCTACGGCTATACGGGGTATTTGAGGGCGAAGACGTATGTTATGGAAGTTGCCAATACAATAACTGCATTTGGCAGGGAACTACTGCAGAAAACAAGAAGAGAAATAATAAACATGGGCTATGAGGTCATTTATGGGGATACTGATTCTGTTTTTGTAAAAGTTTCTTCAAGCAATCTGGAAAAGGCGTATAAAAAGGGAAATGAAATTGTAAACAAAATAAAACTTCCAGGAAAGCTCACGCTTGAGTTTGAAAAAGTGTTCCGCTCTTTTCTCATTCTTACAAAAAAAAGATATGCTGCATGGAGTTTTGAAAGAACGAATGGCGAATGGGTGGATAAGATAGAAATGAAAGGAATAGAAACAGTGAGAAGGGATTGGCCTGACATAGTAACAGAGACGATGAACGTGGTGCTTAACATAATACTTAAAGAAGGCGACATAAAAAAGGCAATAAAGTATGTTCAAGGAGAAGTGGATAAACTAAATACAGGGGCAGTGGATTTGAAAAAACTTGCTGTAACAAAGAGCATAACCAAGAGCATAGACAGATATGACGGAATGCTTCCGCACATAGAACTTGCAAAAAAAATAAGGGAGAGAAATCCCTCGCAGGCGCCTGCGCCAGGGAACAGAATATCATTTATCATAGTTCGCGGCAATCAGATGCTAAGCAAAAGGGCGGAAACCCCGGAATACATAAAAGAACACAATTTGAAAATTGATTCAACATACTACATAGAAAACCAGCTGCTTCCTCCCCTTGAGAGGATATTTTCAGTGATAGGGGTTGATAAAGGGGAACTTCTGGGTAAAGGAAGGCAATGCAACCTTAAAGATATGCTAAAACCTTTAAAGAGAAATCATAAAATAGAAATTCCTCCAGAAAAGGTTGTTGTGGACCATTTAGAAGGGTTTTTATGCAAAGAATGCAACAAAAACTTTAGGAGAGTCCCTTTAATCGGAAGATGCGAATGTGGTGGAGAGGTATACGCCTTTGGGAACGGCAACATGGGCCTATCGTTTAAAATAAAATGATATATTTGGATTTCAATAAAAAATTACTATGACCCCCATAGAATATCTATCACTTTTTTCGGATAGTATAATTTATCTTTCTGTTTTGCTCATACCGCTTTATCTGTGGGGCAAGGACAAGAAAATGTTTTTTTTATATATTGCAATTATGGCAGTAAATCTCTTCATAGTTTACATTTTGAAAATTTCTATAAGTGTGCCGAGGCCGTCAAATTCTTTAATTCCGTTACCCCCAACACCTTCTTTTCCAAGCATGCATGCCTCTTTGGGTATGATGCCAGCAGGATTCTTTTTTAACATAAAGAAGTATAGGGCAACGTTGGTTTTTTATGGAGTATTGATAGCGTATTCCCGTGTCCTTTTGGGAGTGCATTACTGGGTTGATATACTTGTTGGCGCTGCAATAGGATTTCTAACCCCTCTTTTGATAAAGCACGCATTCTTAAAGAAAAAATAAAACAGTTGGAATAATGATGCATGCCATCATATAACTCCTTCTTGTATTGGATAAAATGCACACAAGGCCTATGATTGTGGAAAGAAAGAGAATGTAAAGCCCAGGCAAACCAGTAAGAATAAAGGTAACACCAACAAGAAAAAGAATTATAAAAAAGTTGATGATACGGTAATTAACTTTTCTAAAAAGATTTATAAACACTTTATTTAAATGGAGCGTAACAAAGGCAGAGACGCCTCCTGCAAGCAATATGGCCCCAATAAACACAACCACATCTGTAAAAGATATTTTGCCCAAAAGCTCTGACACAGCTACAGCCACGCCGCTTCTCGGATTCCCAACAAGCCAAAGGGCTAAAACAGATAATACTGCAACTGTAGTGTTTACTCCACCTATTGCTATCATAAATTTCTTTTCTTCCTTATCTCTAAAAATTTCCCGTGAAATAAAAGTTGCCTGCGCCGCGCCCACACCAGGCAACAACCCCACGAGCATGCCGGAAAGAGTGCCAACTATTCCACTCCTGAAGACGCCGCTAATTTTTTCACTTTCTTTTATCTGCTCGGGTATCTTTACACGATCTTTTAAGGATTTTATTATCATGCTTAAACCAAATAGCCCGGTCAACATCGGCAAAAGTGAAAATTCTCCAAGCAGATTGTTGAGCAGCACAAGATATCCAAGCGAACCAGACAAACAAAAGACAACAATCCCCCAGGCATTCCTGTCTTTTAAAAACATAAACCCAGTTATGCCAATAAGAATCCAGTGGACATTTGGTTTAATGAAAACATAAAAATTTCTGATAAAAACAACAATGAATGGTAAGAAAAGAACTATAAGAAGAAGAGAGACAACACCCCCAACTACTGTGAGCTTTATTGCTTCATAGGCGTGTCCTCTCATCATCATCTTATGCCCAGGCAAAATGCTTAAAGCAGTTGATGGGTCTGGGGCCCCAAGGAGTACTGAGGGAATAAAGTCAAGAAAGGAGTGGGCCACGGCGGCAGATATTATTAAGATGGAAGTTAAAAACGGATCCCATAATGCTGAAGCGAGAATAAGGGCAGAAACTGTGTTTGGATGAAGGCCGGGTATCAGACCAGTAACAGTTCCAAGGAGAACTCCGGCTAAAACATATAAAAAAATAAAAAAATCCATGCTTTAGATTTTATGAACGGAAATAAATTACTTTTTCTTTTTTTGAAGTGCGTGAATTATTACTTCAAGCGATGTCACAACGGCTGCTATGAAGAAACCAGTTCCAAAAGAAACCGCCGGCTCGTTGCCCATATACCACATTAAAGCAGCCACAACTATCAACAGTATCAAGAACAAAGGCACTTCTTCTTTCAACTGCCAACCAACTTTCATTTTATCACAATTTATTTTTTATATAATCCAATATAAATAAAGATGTGATTATATGTTGAATCCTAAACAGATAGAAAAGGCAATGAAAAGAATGGGAATACATACAGAGGAAATAGATGCTGAAGAAGTGCTAATAAAGTGCAAAGATAAAGATATCGTAATAAAAGAACCTTCGGTCTCGAAGATAAAAATGGGCGGAAACGAGACCTTTCAAATCATTGGCATAGTTTCAGAAAGACAAAAAAATTCTGAAGAGGACATAAAACTTGTGATAGAGCAGACGGGGTGCACAGAGGAAGAGGCAAAAAAAGCTTTGGAGGAGACAGGCGACCTTGCAGAGGCAATAATGAAACTTAAAAACATTTAAATATTTTTCTTCCCCAAACTCTACGTTCTTTGGAGGGATAAACATGGAAGTTAAAGTCAATGATAAAGAATTAATGAAGGAAATGGAAATCAACTGCACATGTGGAAGGAAGATAAAGATAAAATTTCTTTCTCCTGTTATTGTGGAGCAGAAGTTTGAATATGAGATAAGGGGAGAAAACAGTATACCTTAATAACACTGTTATATAGCTTTAAATACTTCTGCTTTAATCTTATCAAAGACCCGTCCCGATCAGCTCTTGAAGAGG
>CAYYYO010000002.1:15230-16290 GCA_964476295.1 uncultured archaeon
TTAAGGACACGATGCTTTTGAAGTTAAAAGTCAAGCCGAGCTCGAGTAAACAGAAAGTTGTGATGGAAAAAGATGATAACGGTCCTTACCTGAAGGTATGGCTTAAAAGCCCTCCAGAAAAGGGGAAAGCAAATAAAGAGCTTTTAGGACTTCTTAAAAGGATTTTTGGGGAGTTTGAGTTTGTGAGTGGTGCCACATCCAGGGAAAAGCTTATAAAGATTGATAAAGATATAGATATCGTAAAGAACATAAAAGAAAGAACCTAAAAGAACTTTCATATTCATCATTCACTCATTCATGGCCTGTTTTAGGCACGGAGATGCAAGTTCTTTCTAGGTTTTAACCGAGGTGATTAAATGAGCAAACTTGCTCAGTCAACTTCAAAATATAACATAGTTGCAAAATTCAAGTCTAAAGGAGTTGTAGAAAAACCAGACGTTATAGGCGCAGTTTTTGGCCAGACGGAAGGCCTTTTAGGCGCAGACATGGATTTGAGAGAGCTGCAGAGAACCGGGAGGATAGGAAGAATAGAAGTGGAGCTTTCCACAAAGAATGGGAACACGGAAGGAACGATAATTATCCCATCTTCTCTTGATGCCAGCGAAACTGCCCTCATAGCTGCAACTCTTGAAACAATAGAGAGGGTTGGACCGTGTGATGCCACCATAAAAATAGAAAAGGTTGAGGACATAAGGGCTGTTAAGAGAAAATATGTGGTGGATAGGGCAAAAGAAATTCTCAAAACAGTTTTTGAAGAGGGCATGCCGGAAACGCAGGAAATTGCAGAGGAAATAAAGGAAGCCGTCCGTTCATCTGAGGTTACGTCATATAGAGGACTGCCTGCAGGACCCAGTATAACATCCTACGACTCAATTATAGTGTGCGAAGGAAGGGCAGACGTAGTTAAACTGTTGAAAAACGGAATAAAGAACGTTATAGCCATAGAGGGCTCTTCCATACCCAAAACAATAGTGGATTTAAGCAAGGAAAAGACAACGACTGCATTCTTGGATGGAGACAGGGGCGGAGACCTCATACTCAAAGAAATGCTGCAGAAAGG
>CAYYYO010000002.1:16390-18877 GCA_964476295.1 uncultured archaeon
TTTTTCGACAAGGAGATGAAAATAATAGGAAAAATACCTGTAAAGGAAATGTTCAGTGCTCTTAGGGAAATTAAGGATGTTTACGCCATTATATTTGACGGGTCTGTCGACCAAAAACTGGTGAACTTCGCAAAGGAGAAAAACATAAAATACTTGGTGGGAATGAAAATCAGTGGAAGGGTAACTGTACCTAGCAATATGGGAGTTTTCATTCAGAAGGATTTTAGCTGACCAGTATTTCATCTTCAATAACAAGCCCGCAGTTGTCGCAGAAAATCACTATGTTTCTGCCATCATCATCCTTCTTTATAGCCGAGCTTCCGCATTCGGGGCATTTCATTCCTCACACCACAAAATATAAAAGAAAGGTAAGAATTTAAGCATTTATCTATAAAGAAATATGGTTTATAAAATAGATAACAAAAAATAAACAACAAATGACGATTAAAGGTGAGAAAATGAAAAGAAAAAAGATAGTTCCAGACACTTCTATCATAATAGATGGAAAGGTTTCGGAACTTGTAAAAAATGGAAAATTAAAGTCCGTGGATATAATTATCCCTGAAATGGTTCTTGATGAACTGCAAAGTCAGGCAAACAGGGGCCTGGAGATAGGATTCAACGGTCTCAACGAGATAAAACGGCTCAGGGAACTCTCTGAGAAAAATGATATAAATGTTATTGGAACCGGCAGAAGGCCTACGCAAGAAGAGATAAAGCTTGCAAAGAGAGGAAGAATAGATGCTCTGATAAGGGATGCGGCAAAGGAAGAAAATGCGGTTTTATACACAGAAGACCTTGTGCAGGCAGAAACAGCCAAAGCCGATGGATTGGAAGTGGTGTACATAGAGCCAAAGGTCGAGGAAAAGCTTGGCTTTGAAAAATATTTAACAAAAGATACAATGTCGCTTCATTTCAAGGAGAAGGCAAAGCCAATGGCCAAGGTTGGAACCCCGGGAAGAATTGAGTTAAAAACCCTTAGGAATGAAATATGCACAAAAGAAGAATTGGAAAGGATGGCATCTGACATAATATACGCTGCCAGGCATATGAATGGTCAGTTTGAAATAAGTAAAACAGGAGCTGAAGTAATACAGCTTGGTGAATACAGGATAGCAATAACAAAACCCCCATTTTCAAAGGATTATGAAATAACAATAGTAAGACCAATAGTGAAATTAAAGCTTGAGGATTACAAACTTTCAAAAAAACTCATGGAAAGGTTAAAGAAGAATGCAGAGGGAATTCTCATTGCCGGGCCGCCAGGGTCAGGTAAGTCAACTTTTGCGGCAAGTCTTGCTGAGTTTTACCTAAAACAGGATAAAATTGTGAAGACTCTTGAGTCGCCGCGAGATCTTCAGGTTCCTCCAGAAGTCACACAATATGCGCCGCTTAACGGAAGTATGGTCAATTCGGCCGATGTCCTTCTGCTTGTAAGACCGGATTATACAATATATGACGAGATGAGAAAAACATCAGATTTCAATGTCTTCTCAGATATGAGACTCTCAGGGATAGGCATGGTGGGAGTTGTTCATGCAAGCGACCCCATAAATGCTGTGCAGAGGTTTATAGGAAGAACAGAGCTTGGAATGATACCGCACATTCTTGATACCATAATTTTCATAAAGTACGGAAAAATAGAGAAAGTTTATTCTGTTTCAATGGATGTCAGGGTTCCAACAGGGATGATGGAACAAGACCTTGCAAGACCGGTGGTGGAGATAAGAGATTTTGAAACAAAAAAATTAGAGTATGAAATATACACCTACGGAGAAGAAAATGTGGTGGTTAAAGTTGAAGAAAAGAAAAAGAAGCCACTGGAGAAACTTGCAAAGGAGAAGATAATGGAAGAAATCAAGAGATACGACAAGTCAGCAGAAATAGAATTTTTAGGAGAAAAAAGAATAATGATAAAAGTTAGAAATGAGGCAATACCAAAACTGATAGGAAAGGAAGGAAAGACCATAGAAAGAATAGAAAAGAAACTCGGATTAAGCATAGACGTCCAACCCAAGATAGAGAGCTTGGGAAAAGAGGTAAAATTCGATGTGGGCGAAAGCGGCGCCTACATAATATTTTCATTTAACAAGACCCTGCGGGGCGAGAACGCAAACACATATATTGATGATGAGTATCTATTCACAGCGACAGTGGGCAAATCAGGTCAGATAAGAATATCGAAAAGCTCTGATTTGGGCAAAAAACTTATTAACGCTTTGGCAACAAAAAAGAAAATAAAGGTTTTCATTTAGTGCCCCAGTAGCTCAGTTTGGATAGAGCGACTGCCTCCTAAGCCTTTCATGAGGCTTCCGCCTTCAGTCCTTCGGACAAAAGGCTTAAGCGAAGCAACAGAGAGAGCAGTAGGTCCCGCGTTCAAAAACAAACCCTGTAATATAGGTTGGGTCCCGTAATTGGATCAAACTGGGTAACCCAACCAATTATGATAAGCGCCTGCGGAAAGAAATTTGAAGTGCTTCGCACTTC
>CAYYYO010000003.1:0-2516 GCA_964476295.1 uncultured archaeon
AACAGAGAAAAAATTAAACTTCTTGAGAGAAAACTTAATTTGAAATTTCATGTTATAAATGTAAAATCATTAAAAGAAATAACTGAAGCATTAAAAAAAGAAATCATAAAAAAGCATCTGATTATTCAAAAAAGCGAGGAATGGATAAAATGGTTAATAAGTTGAAATGGTGTTTCAGGAAGAAAGAAGTTAAACTCATTGAACCTAATGAAAATCTGGCAAATGAATATTTGAAAAGTGCTGAAGAAACCCTGCTTGTTTTAAGAAATATTAGAGGAAAATCAAATATGTGGTCGGCAACAACAAAATACTATTGCGAGTATTTCGCAGTTTATGCTTTACTAATGCGTATAGGCATTAAATCAGAGATCCATGATTGCACTATAGAGATTGTGAAGTTTCTTGAAAAACAAAATGTTATTGAAATGAGAATTGCAAAAATACTTGAGAACGATAAAAGATTGAGAATCGACAATCAATATTATCTAAAAAACAAAAAAGTTATAATAAACTATAATGATTTAAGAGACTTAATTTTAAAAATGAAAGAAATAATAAACACATTAACCAATGAAAAAATTGGGGAAATAAGAGGAAAAATCAGAGAAATGGCTTAACCAGCTTATGCCGATATAATTCTTGCTTACGTTTGGACGCTCGGATATAATTGGGTAAATGACTTTGTTATCATTCACTCAAATTGCCCTTGAAACTTCTTTTATCTGAACGCTATATTAACAATAAATTTACAGAACCAGTTTCTTTAAAATATAAAAACATAACAACATAAGAATAAAGGGGTGTGTAAATGAAAGCTATGTTAAAGAGGTTTGTTGAGGTTTCTGGAATATCTGGTTCTGAAGAAAATGTAAAGAACTTGATGAAGAAAGAATTGAAAGGCAAAGTTGATAAAATCTATGAAGACAAAGTGGGCAATTTTATTTCTGTAAAAGGTAAAGGAAAACTCAAAATCCTTCTTACAGCGCATATGGATGAAATAGGGTTTATGGTAAAATACATAACAGAGAAGGGGTTCATAAAGCTAAATCCAGTTGGCGGGTGGGACCCCAAAATTCTGCCTTCTCAAAGAGTTAAAATATATACAGATAGGGGAACAGTCAATGGGGTAATAGGAACAAAAGCAGTTCATCTTCAGGAGAAGGAGGAGGCAGACAAGCCAATAAAATTAAAGCAGATTTTTGTTGATATTGGAGCAAAGGATAGAAAGGATGTGGAAAAGGCCGGCGTGAAGGTTGGCGACTATGTTGAAGTTGTGGGAGACTTTATAGAGCTTAGAGGCAATAAAGTTGCAGGCAGGTGTTTTGATAACAGAATATCATGCGTAGTGCTCACAGAAGTTATGAAAAGGATAAAGCCGAAAGGCATAACTGTCTATGGCGTTGGGACAACGCAGGAAGAAGTGGGGCTGAAAGGGGCAAGAGGCCCCATGTTTGGCCTTAACCCGGATGTTATAATAACTTTGGACACAGAGATAGCAGGAGACCATCCGCTTATGGAAGAGGATGATGCACCACTTAAACTTGGTGCCGGAGCAGTGATAGGACTGCAGGACCTTTCTTATGTCATGGATAAAAGATTAAAAAAACTTTTCCTGGATACTGCAAAGAAAAACAAAATACCATACCAGCTTGGCGTTGCATCAGGCGGGACAACAGAGGCAACCCTTGCAATCTTGACAAGAGAAGGAAAACCTGGAGGTCTCATAGCAGTTCCGGTGAGATACCTGCATACAACTGTTGAGACAGCAGACATAAACGACATAGAAAGCGCGATAAAACTTCTAGTGAAGTCTCTGGAGAACATAAATAAGTATTTTTAGGGGGATATGATTGGTAAGCTCGTCTGAAGAAATAATAAGGAAAGCAAGAGAAATGGAAATGCTTAGGAAACTCAAGGAAAATGGCAAGTTGCCACAAATAGATACTCAGGCAATAACTAAAACCCTTCAAGTTCTTGAAATGAAAATGGACCTTATAAACAGAAAGCTTGACGAGCTGCTTCAACAAAAAAAGTCCAGCGAATTCAAGGATATACACCAGAAAATACTTAACATACTCAACGATTGGATGAATACGCAGAACATATCCCAGATTCTTGGTTACAGGCAGGAATACATCAGCAGAAAAATCTCAGAATTAAAGGAGATGGGTAGAATTGAAGAAAAAAGAGAAGGGAAAAGCTTATTCTACAAAAGAGCTTCGTGATAAACTTATAAAATTTTTATCTGAATTGAGAAACGAGTGCGTTGTTGTTGAAGGCATTAAAGATAAAAAAGCTCTTGAGATGTTTGGGTTTTCTAACGTCCATATTTTAAACAAAAAGATGGGGCATTTTGAATTCTCTTCAGAGTTTAGCGGTAGAGTGCTTGTTCTTACGGACTTTGATCCCGAAGGAGAGAAGATAGCGAAAAAACTTACTGAACTGCTTTTGAAGGTTGGTTGTAAAGTTGAAATGAAGGAAAGAGATAAACTCAGGGCCCTTTTTCTGAAAAATAA
>CAYYYO010000003.1:2616-18198 GCA_964476295.1 uncultured archaeon
TTTTTTACATTCTGGGTTGTAGGTGGGATTATGTTTACATACACGACCTTTTTATTTTTTATTTTGTAATGGTGGAACAGCAGACCTCTTGGAGCTTCAGTTGCGCTAATACCCTCGCCACTTTCTTTTTCTGGTCTCTTAACCCCTTCTTTTCTGAGCGCCAAATTCTCCAAAATTTCCAAAGACCTGTCAATACAGTAAACAGCTTCCAAAGCCCTGGCCAAATTGGCATAGAACAGATTAAATTGTGGCTTTTCTGTTTTATTGTATCTACGGATATTTAGCCTTGCTAATGGTCCAACCATAAAACTTTTTCCATTTAATGTAACATGCTTTGAGGTGGAATGTTCCACAACGGTTTCTTTGAGATATTTTTTATACTCTTCTGGCCTGAAGCACGTCCCGGATAAGGATACCACATCACCTTCCAGGAATGGGTACGATTTATTTTTTTTCAATGCAAGAAAATCTGTATTTATTTTTATTTCAGGAAATTTCAGAGATTCAAACAATTCCACTGTTTTTTCGGCATCCACTTTTGCTTCCTGCAATTTTTTTTCAAGTTTTTCAAACCCATCTTTATCCGGAAGTTTTGTAAACCCACCAACGATAGATGTAATTGGATGTATGCTTCTTCCTCCTATTGTGCGAACCAATTCGTTGCCAACTTCTTTCAGCTTCAAACCCCTTTTCAAAAGTTCAAGATCCTTTCCTTTCATGTCAAGCGCTGATGAGTATCCAAGATAATCCGGAAGGGAAAGGAAGTAGAGCTGCAGAACATGGCTGTGAAGCACTCCGCCAAGAACCATAAGCTCTCTTAAAAGCTTGGTCTGTTCACTCACTTCTATGCCCAATGCGTTTTCCACAGCAATGGTTGAACCTATAAGATGGGCAACATTGCATATGCCGCATATTCTTCCGGCAAGGTATGGCACCTCATTGTAGTTTCTCTCTTTTATCAAAGATTCAAAATATCTTGGACTCTCAAAAACATCCATGGAACATAGTTCAACTTTTTTGTTTTTCCTGCTGAATTTCACAACCAACTTTGCATGACCTTCTATTTTCGTAACATGTTTTATTTTAATTTCTTCCATGCTTCACTCTCCTTTATCTCTTCATAAAGATTGTACATTTCAAATTTCTTTTTCATTTCTTTCTTGGAAATTAATTTTATGGCAACCTTTAAAAATTTCTCAAGATTTTTATCTTCAGCCAAACCGCGGCACCCCACGCAAGGGTATTCGTTTGTGGGGCATATTGCTTTGCATCCGGCTCTTGCAATTGGGCCAAGGCAAAACACACCCTTTTCAAGAAAGCAGTCGTTCCCCTGCTTTCTGCATTCTACACACACATCATAATCCTTTTCTTTCCAGTCCCTCCCTATAAGCAAATTCTTTGCAAGCGAGAGCATTTCATGTTTTGAGAAAGGACAGCCGCGAAGATAATAGTCAACCTTTATGTAATTGTCTATTCCCCTGACTTCTAAAGAGCCATAAAGATTTTTTCCATAAACATCCTTTTCTGCAGATGCTCTGTAATTCTTAACAGTCATTACACATCCATTGCATGCACAGGACCCCAAAGCCACAACTATTTTCGCACGGTTTCTGATTTTTTTCAGTTCACCTATCTCTTTCTTTCTGCTTATGCCTCCTTCTATGAATGCAACATCGTAATTTCCTTCAATATTTCTTTCTTTTAGAAGTTTGAAGTCAATGAAGTTTATTTTTTCAAAAAAATTCATCAAGTCATTGCGGAGATTTAAAAATTCAAAGCTGCAACCAAAACATGACGTGAAAGTTATAATGGCTGCCTTCATTACCACACCTTTTCACTTGATTCTTCCAGTTTTTTAAGGGTAAAAACAGGTCCATGCTTGCATACATAAAATTTTCCTATATTACAATGCCCGCACATTCCAACACCGCATTTCATAAGTCTTTCCATAGAGATGTATATGTTTTCTTTCTTTGCCCCAATTTCCAGCAGTTTCATAGTCACAAATTTCAGCATTACAGGCGGGCCGCACGCACAAATTATTGAATTCTTTACTTCCAAGTTTTCAAGAAGCGTGGTCACCACCCCTGTATTTCCTTTCCACTTTTTATTCCCTTCGTCTACTGTGACTTCTACTTTCAGGTCTTTCTTTTTCATCCAGTCTTCAAACTCTTTTCTGTACACAATGTCTTCAGGGGTTCTTGCTCCGTAATAAATTTCCACATCCCTGTATTTTTCCCTGTTTTTTAGAATGTGCAAGAGCAAGGACTTCAAAGGAGGAATCCCTATCCCACCACCAATTATTATAACATTTTTTCCTTCCATTTTTTCTACAGGATATCCGTTGCCAAAAGGCCCTCTGATTCCTATCCAATCTCCTCTGCCCATTTTAAAAAGTTTGTTTGTCACTGCCCCAACTTTCTTTGCGCTAAATTCATAAACCCCCCTGTTTTCAGTGGGGATTATGCCAAATGTTGACTCCCCAAAGCCAAAAACACTGACCATTATAACCTGCCCAGGCACGAATTCAATTTCTTCTTCTGTTTTAAACCAAAATGTCTTAACGTCTTTGGTCTCTTTCTTGACTTTTTCTATTACGGCGAGTTTGGGCAGGTATGAATTCATTTCATCATCTCCTCAACTTCTTTAAAGAAGTCTATTCCGGTTGGGCATATGCTGATGCATCTGCCGCATCCAACGCAAAGATGTTTTCCATACTCTTCTTTGAAGTAACTTAACTTGTGAAAAACGAATTGTTTGCACCTGTCTTCCCTGCTTCTTCTAAAAACAACATCTCCGGCCACTCTTGAAAAGTCCATCAGCATACAAAAGCTCCAATATCTACTTCTTTTGCCATTCTTTGAGAAATCCGGTTCGTCTTCTACAGAAAAACAGTAGCATGTGGGGCAGGCAGTTGTGCATGCTCCGCATGAGAGGCATTTTTCAGCGATTTCACTCCATCGCTTATGGTTAAAAATTTTTAAAATTCTCTTTTCTATGTCTCTTGAATCAAATTTTCTTTTGTTTTTCATTTTCTTTATTTTAGATACTTTCGTTTCTGCAAAACTCTTTAGCATGAATTTTCCCCTTTCGCTGTAACCATCAACAACAAGAGTTTTACCGCCATCTGTCAGTAGAAGGTCAAATCCACCTGTTAGCTTATCGGTTCCCATAGATTGGCAGAAACAGTTTTCTCCAGTCTCCGAACAGTTGACAGCAATTATCAGAGTGTTTTTTCTTCTTGAAGAATAATACGGATCCTTTTCAAGAACCTTATCTAAAGCAAGCAAGCCATTGGCATCGCATGGCCTTATACCAAATAAAACTCTTCTCTTTTTCACAACTTTTTCAATTATGTCAGGCTTCCCGTTCAATGTGTATTCAAACAATATCTCTCCGTCCGGTATAAAGAACTTTTTTGGCGAATAAACAGTGTTTATGTAGTTCATCTCAACTTCTTTGCCATTTTTTATTATTTCAAAATTTATCCCGTCTTTTGTTTTCACGGGGGCAATCACTTCAAATCCCATTGAAATGAGAGAGTTTAAAAAATCATATACCTTTGTTTTTTCTAACCCAAGCATAACAATAATTTATTTTTCTAATTCTAATAAATGATTATGTGTCTTGCCATACCTGCCAGAATATTGAAAATCGAAGGAGAGGAAATAGTTGCAGACATCTTTGGGGAAGAGATTAAAGCCAAAAGGGGTTTCGTCAGCCCCTCCAAAGGGGACTATGTAATAATCCAGCAAGGGGTTGTGACAGAAATACTTGAAAAGAAGGCAGCTGAAGAAAGTTTGTCTGCCTGGAGGAATATTTTAAATCAATCGAAGTAAATTCTTTCCGGGAGTATTTCCAGTTCTCCATGGTATTCTTTAATGCTTCCAACGATCCTTAAATTCATACCGTTTTTTATTTCTTCGGGATTTATTCTAAGGCGTTTTATCGTGCTTTCAAAAACAACAACCTTTATTTTTCCACTGGTGTCCTTCAAGGTGAAAAAGAGGTGTTCGCCATTGTAGTATCTTGATGAGACTTTTCCCTCAAGTGAAACTGGTCCTCCAATTTTTGCATCTTTAATTGGTATAATCTCCGCTTCTGCATACTCTATTCCAACAAACAGAAGTATAATCCCGAGAACAGAGCATAAGAGGCAAAGCCACATGAGCTGTTTTTCACTCACCATTCCACCTTCTTTATTTCTGTGTATATCGGTCCTTGCGGCGTAAGTTCGCTTTTATAAAGAACAATTTTTTTAACCTTCATCTTTCCCAGGTTTACATCTTTGAACTTTTCAACTGTTTTTATAAGTTTTTCCCTGTCACTGACAAATTTCACCCTTCCTATGGTAAGGTGAGGTTTCAGCTTTTCGTCTGAACCAAACATCTTGTTGATGTTTCTGATGAATTCGGTGAATTCTTTATTACCTTCTCCGACACCTATCCATATAACCCTGATTCTCGAAGAGCTTGGAAAGGTCCCTATGCCCGTCACTTCTATTTCCAAATTTTCACCCTTTATTTTATCCATTTTTTTCTTAACTTCTTCCAGTTCTTTCTCTCCTATCTCCCCGAGAAATTTTACAGTCCAGTGAAGATTTTCAGGTTTTACGGTTTTTACGCCTTTCATTTTAAATTTTTCTATTATTTTTGAGGCCTTGTCCCTGATTTCTTCTGTCGGGGGAATTCCGATGAAAACTCTCATATATACATTTCTGCATAGATTTCTTTATAAGTTCTTGGCAAGAAATTATATTGATTGCAGTACCGCCTTCAGTGATTTGCATGACAAAGGATTCTTTGGTTAAGGTTAGGGATATTGAGGAATCCATAGAAGATTTTTCTTCCATAGACAAAAGCAATATAAATTTCTGGCTCTCTCAGCTGGAGAGATACAGCCCGAAAAAAGTTATTTCTATATGCCTATGCGTGGGTGCTGACAGAGAGACGGCAGAGGAAGTTGCAAGAGAAATAGACAAGTATGCTGATAACAGAATAAGAATGTCTGAAATACGACCCCTGATTTTCAGTTTTCTCAGAGAAAGGGACCCCTCGGCGGCCAGAAGGTTCCGGGCAGGAGAAATTTATGTGAGAACATCTGCCCAGGTTTTCGAGAGATTCAACAGAGAAAAAATTGTTTCATCACTTCTCAAAGAGTCTGGTATAGAAGAAAGTACGGCGGAGGAGATAGCAACTGAAGTTGAAAAATTTATCAGAAACTCGAATCTTGATTATGTTTCTTCTTCACTTATAAGAGAGCTTGTTAATGCCAAATTAATAGAGCACGGCCTTGAGGACATCCGGAGAACATACACACGTGTAGGACTGCCCGTTTTTGATATAACAAATCTCATAAAAGAAGGAACCAAAGAAAATGCAAACCTTCAGCACAATCCTGAGACTATACACAAGCTGATGGGAGACCAGATGATAAGGGAATATACTCTTACAAAAATTCTTCCAAGAGAACTCACCCATGCGCACCTGAACGGTCAGATTCATATACATGATTTGGATTATTTTCCGCTGCGCCCCTTCTGTTTTTCCCATGATATAAGATTTTTCTTGAAAAATGGATTTAAGCCAGACGGGACAGGAGACCACGCAACAGTTGCAGGCCCGGCAAGAACCCCTGAAGTGGCATTTCTCCATGCTGCCAAGATTCTTGCATCTGCACAGACGAACTGTTCAGGCGGGCAGGGCTTTTCCTATTTCAATACTTTTCTAGCTCCTGTAGTGAGGGGACTTTCATACAAACAAATTAAACAACTTGCACAGATGTTTGTGTTTGAAATGGGGCAGATGTACGTTGCGCGCGGGGGTCAGACAGTCTTCTCTTCAATAGACATGGACATGACAATACCAAAGATGTTCAGAGATGTAAGGGCTGTGGAACTTGGAGGAAAAGTGGGCAGCAACACTTACGGAGACTATGAGGAAGAGGCAAGAACACTTTTCAACGCTTTTCTTGACATATACATGAATGGCGACTATCAGGGCAAGCCGTTCAATTTCCCAAAATTTGAAGTACAGATTTATCCCAGTGACCTGAAGAACGGGAAATTTGATGAAGAACTTATTAAGGTCTCGGAGCTTGCTGCCAAATTTGGCACGCCATACTACATAATAAACCAGCCATACATGCCAGAGTTTGCTTGCTATCAATCCATGCCATATGATGAAAAAATTCTAATCATAAAAGACAATCGCTTGGAACTGGTTAAAATAGGAAAGTATGTTGAAGATATGATGGAATCAGGAAAAGAAAAGGGATTTGGTTTAGAGGGAGAAGTTGAGGTATCTGATTGCAGAGATTATGCCTTATCTTTCGATCCACGAACACTGAGAATAGAAAAGAAAAGAATAAGAAAAGTGATGAGACATAAAACCAAGGAAAAGATATTAAAGCTAACTCTTGATGGGAATAGGACAATTTCTGCAACTCAAAAGCATAAGATTCCAGTTGTGAGAAACAATCGCATAATAGAAGTGAGATTTGAAAACATTAAGAAAGGAGATTATGTAATAGGGCTAAAGAAGATTGACATAGATTTCAGCCCTATGAGAACAGTTAAGTTCAAGGACAAAGAAATAACTGTCGATAAAGATTTTGCCAGATTGCTTGGTTACTTTTCTAGCGAAGGTTACATTCATGTGGGAAATAAGAAAAACAGGGCAAATAAGGTGTGCTTTTCTTTCAATTCCAAAGAAAAAGATTTGATAGAAGATGTAATGAATATATTAAAGAAAAAATTTTATTTAAATCCAAAATTGGATGTTTCCAAGAAAAACAAAACCACAACTGTTTATGTATACGATAAGAATTTTGTAAACTTATTTGTGGAGGATTTAAAAACCGGAAAGGATGCAAAATCGAAAAGAGTACCATGGGTAATTCTTTCTTCATCTACAGATATAGTAAAGGAGTTTTTATTAGGCCTTTTTAAAGGAGATGGCTACTTCTCTAAAAGGAAAATAGATTTGCATTTATGCAATAAAGACCTAATTGATGATGTATTTGTTTTGTCTTTGAGAATAGGCATTCCATTTGAATTTTTAAGTTATACAGGAAAAAGAGATTCTTATTCTCTTAGATTGACGAGCAGCAAGAGGATGAACAATTTCTTAAGTAGTGTACCGTTTGCAAAGACGGATGGAGGGTTGCCCGAAAAAACTTTTGACTTTTATGAAAGGATACCGACGATACCTTTTGAGATAACCAGAGATAATATGAAAATAGGTCACTGGAACAGGTCACAAATTGGTAAAAGAGTCACAGCGAAGAGATTAGAAACGAAAGGCAGTCTCTTCTCAAGATTCTATCATAGCGACTTGCACATTTTTGAAGTCAAGAAGATAGAAGAAGTGAAGAGCGAATACGTTTATGATTTGGTGGATGTGGAAGATTACCATAACTTTGCCAATGTACACGGTATATTTTCTTCTAATTGTTGCGCATATCTTATGCCATTGGACAAATCCATAAATACAGATAATCTTGAAGAAGAGGTGATCAGAGGCGGCTCGCTGCAGGTTGTTACAATAAACCTTCCTCAGATTGCCTATGAGGCCAAGGGAGATGATAAAAAACTTTTTGAGCTTCTTGAGGAGAGAATGAAAAAAGCAAAGATGGTGATGCTTCTGAGACGTGACATAGTTGAGAAAAATCTCAAAAACGGACTATTGCCGTTTCTCAGCCAGAAGGTTAATGAGAACGAAAGATACTTTGAAACAGATAAGCAGAGTTACACTATAGGTCTTGTGGGAATTAACGAGATGGTTAAGTTCCATACCGGAGAAGAACTGCACGAGTCAAGGAGTGCGTGGATGTTTGGACTAAAGGTTATGAAATATATGAAAGAAGTTGTTGCAAGATTTAGGAAGGAGACCGGTCTGAATTTCGCCCTTGCGAGGACTCCTGCAGAATCAACTGCTTCAAGATTGGCCAGGATAGACAGAAAAATTTACAGGGCCAAGGCCATAGTACAGGGGGATGCAACCACCGATTCTATTTACTATACGAATTCTTTTCATGTCAGGCCAAGCGCTGATATAGATCTATTTGAAAGAATGAAGATAGAAGGCGCTTTCCACCCTCTCACAGATGGAGGGGCAATGTCACATATATGGCTTGGAGAGACGCATCCAAATTCAGAGGCAATAATGAATTTAACCAAGAAAATTGCCGTAAAAACTGCAATCCAGTATATGGCTTATACAAAAGACCTTACTATTTGCGAGTCATGTGGATTCGTTACGGGGGGCTTGCATGAAAAGTGTCCAAAATGCAAGAGTTCTCATGTCCAAAACTGGTCAAGGATAACGGGCTACTATCAAAACATAAAGGGATGGGATAAGGGAAAAATAGCAGAGCTTCACGACAGAAAAAGATATGGGGTGGTTTAGTGCTAATTCTTTACACTGCTGTAAGTTGTCCAAAGTGCCCTCAGGCCAGAAAGGTGGTGAGAGAAGTTGCAAAAGAACTTGGATGGAAAGAGGGGAAGGATTTTATAGAAAAGTTGATTGACGGGAAAGGTCTGGACATTGGCGAAGGAAAGCTGGAAGGGCAAAAATATTTTTTTGTAAAATCCACCGGAGAAATCACCCCTGAAAAAACTCCTGTGGCCATAATTGGGGATTTTTTTATAGAGGCCCTTACATATCAGGTGGCATCAACGCCATCCATAGTAATAGGAGACGAGGCAGTTTTTATTGGCAAAGTTCCAAAGAAAGAGGAACTTCTTCAGGCAATTAAAGAGCGGATTTAAATGAAAATTAAAATAGGCGGTATTCTTGAAATGTCCACTGTCGATTATACCGGAAAAATTTCTTCTGTTGTGTTTTTTTGCGGATGCAATTTTAGATGCCCATTCTGCCACAACGTATCTCTTGTAACAGAGAAAAACTGCAAGAAAGTTGAAGTTGAAAAGGTAATCGAAAAAATAAAGAAATTCAGAGGGTTTATAGACGCGGTTGTCATAACTGGCGGTGAACCGACACTACAGTCCACCGGTCTCGAAGAGCTTGTGAAAGGCCTGAAAGATTTGAAACTTCTGGTAAAATTAGATACAAACGGGTCAATGCCGGATGTTGTTAAGAGATTGGTGCCTTTTCTCGATTTCATATCGCTTGATGTAAAATCGTCCCCTGAAAAATATCCAGAGCTTTCCGGGATAAGCCCAAATCTGAATGATATAACGAAGACAATGAGTATAGTGAAAAAATCAGGCGTAAGCTATGAATTCAGGACAACCATTGTCCCTGGTTTAAACGATAAGGAAGAGGACATGAAGAAAATCTGCTCATTTATAGGGAGACCCATGGTTTACGTTCTTCAGCAGTTCAGAGCAGATGAGGGAACTCTTGACCCAAAATTTTCTAAAAAGCCTAAAACGGATAGAAACGTAATCCAGAAGCTTGGCGAAGTGGCAAAAAATCTTGGCTTAACGGTCAAAATTCGCACAGAAGAGGATGGAGAAGCATATATCTGATATTTATACATTCTCAGACATTTTTCTACTATGCTTATAGGAGTGGACCTGGATGAAGTTCTTGCGGATTTGCTATCTGCTTTCATAAGGTATCACAACGACAAATACGGGACTTCTTTAAAACGGGAAGACTTTTGCTCTTATGATCTATGGAAGGCATGGGGAGGAACCAGAGAAGATGCGGTTCAAAAGGTAAAGGACTTTTATAAGACAAAATATTTTAAAAATATAACGCCGTTATCTGGTTCTGTCGAGGGCATAGACATCTTATGCAAAACAAATGAACTAATAGTCATTACATCCAGACCTTCTTATGTGGAAGAAGAAACAAAAGAATGGATAAATTATTATTTTCCAGATAAATTTTCAGATATTTATTTTGTAGCAAATCCATACCAGCCAGGGATATATAAAAGAAAAAAATCAGACATCTGCAGGAAATTGGGAGTTGATATTTTCATTGAAGATTGTTTTAATTACGCAAGAGACTGCGCCAATAACGGAACACACGTGTTTTTATTTGATTCTCCCTGGAACAGGTCAGGAAAGCTTCCTACAGGAGTTATTAGGGTGAAATCCTGGGGCGAAATAGTAAAGAGATGCCAAAAAATGTATTTAAGCATTGAAACCAAGAAATTTAATTGAACGGTGTTCAATAGTTATTTGGTGAGGTTTTATGGCTCCGAAAGAAGCAGATTTTCAAAAAATCAGAAGAATTATAAAAGTTCTTTTGGCTAATCCAGATGGCATATGGCTTAGAAAGCTCTCAAGAGAAACTAAATTGCCTCTTTCTACTGTTCATTATTATTTAGAGTCTAAAATTGGAAATTTTGTGGAAAACGTTGGAGCCAGAGATGAAAATGGCCATTTCTTTGGAATAAGATTAATCAGACTTAAAAACGGAGTTTTCAAGCAACTCTCAGACGGAAGCTTTGACGCAAACCTCAAAAAATTACTCACAACAGCTGAAATACTCTCAGATTTGGATTAATCTCTCAGTTGTATTGTATCACACGTTCAATGTCGTATTTTTTTCACATTCAACTCTCACATTTAATATAAATCTCTCTCATTTCACATCTTTTCCAAGTAATTTTTTGGATAAAAATAGTGGTTAACTCTCACTTTTATCAAAAAGACACTCAATTTTAGAATTTTTTCTCAACAATTTACCCCGATTTCTCTCACATTTTAAATAAATAACCAAACATCCTCACTTTTACATAAAATCGCAGACTAAACTATGATCCTTCTTCTCACAGCCATATTAATATACAAAAGATTCGTTGAAAACCTTCACATTCTACTATTCATGCTATTCACAAAATATTCACAAAACCTTCACATTTTATATTTACTTTCACGTGAACACTATTTTATTAACACACACCTATAACACAAAAGATCTAAAATTCTAAAATCATTCACATAATTCACAAAAACCTTCACGTGAATATTCACATTTTAATAGAATTTTCTGTAAACCTTCACGTTACATTCACAAAACCTTCACGTAATATTCACACCTTCACGTTACATTCACATAATATTCACGTGAACTTCACGTGAACATGTGAAGAAAGTTTTAAGTAAGCAAACCTTCACATTTTTATTTATTCACGTATTATTTTTATTCACGTGAAGGTGTAAAAATGCTTTATGAAAAAAACCTTGAAAACTGGCTAAGTCAAATGAAATGGAGAGAAAATCCTTTTACGCTTAAAATAGACCCTTCGCTTTTTGTTGGTTATGAGAACCAATTAAAAAGACTGGTAAATCATATACGTGAAGGTCATAAAATTGCGCTTATCACAGGATCTACAGGTTCCGGGAAGACAACCACACTAAAATTCATAGAAAGACAGTTTATTGATAAATATAAAGTCTTATACATTTCAAAACCCCCAACTGAAGAAAAACTCTCCAGCGTTTTCCTTTCCGCCTTCAAACCTTCTATCCTTGAAAGGCTTTTTGGCGTGAAGGTGGATCTTCACAACCTTCACGTGTATTTGAATAAAAAACTAGGAGAAAGAAAGTTACTGGTTCTTTTGGATGAGACGCATGAAGCCGATATCGATGTCTTAAAATGGTTTAGAACCATTTCAGACCAGGTGAATAATATGCAAATGATTCTTGCCGGCTTATCGACTGTTGATGATGTTCTAAGGTCAAACCTTGAGACGCTTAAGAGTAGAATCGTGACGCACATAGAACTGACAAATCTCACATATGAATCTTCACGTGAACTTATAAAAAAGAGAATTGAAAGTGTGGGTGGAGAGGATATAAAGCCCTTCACAGAGGGATGCATAAGAAAAATATACGGAATCACGGGCGGGTTCCCGCGTGAAATACTGAAAATGTGTGATAAACTGGTTCAGAAGGCAGTTGAAGAAGAGATTTTTGAAATAAATGAAGATAATGTAGAATCAAAAAGTGAGACTTCAGAGGCGATTCAGGAAGAAACAGAAGTAGAGGAAAAGACAGAAGTTCCCGAGAGAGATTTCATGAAGAAACTTTCTTACAAACAGAGGAGAATAATTAACATCCTCATGGAAGAGGGAGAAATGTTTCCTTCTGATATAGCCGAAAGACTTGGCTTTGACAGATATAAATCAAAACAGCACGCTGTCAGATCGATGAACAACATACTTAAAAGACTTTCACAGATGGGGTATGTGGACAGGAAACCGAAGGGTAAGGGTTATGTCTACTTTCTTGATTTGAAAACAAAAAACCTGCTGATAAAGGCGTAAATGTGAGAGTTATGCTTATCCTTATAGTCGGAATGCCATCATCGGGGAAGACAACAGCAGCCCAAATACTTGGTAAAATGGGATTTTCTGTCGCCTCAACAGGTGACGTGATAAGGGAGGAAATAAAACGGAGAGGGCTGCCTTATACAAAAGAAAACGACAGAAAAGTGGCAGATTGGTTTCATGAGGAAGGAAGAGAGAAAATAGTTATAGACAGGTTATTAAAAAAGGTTTCTGGAGAAAAAATCGTTATAGAGGGTCTACGAGACCCGAAGCAGCTAAAAGAATTGGAAAGAAGAACCGGAAAAAAACCTGTGATAATAGCTATAAAATCAAGCTTTGAATCAAGATTGAAAAGAGAGCTCGCCAAGAACAGATTTCCGGATGAGACAGAAGAGGATCTCAGGAAGAGGGATGAAGCCGAGCTACGACTTGGTGAGGGAGAACTCATCAAAATGGCCGACTACGCTATAGATAACACAAACCTCACAAAAGAAGAGCTGAAAAAGAAACTGAAGAAGATATTGCAAACTATAAAGATTTAAATTTAAGCATACAAATACTATAGGTAATGGGGTGATACTTTTGGATAATGTGAAAGGAAAGGAACTTATGGGGAAAATAGTTGTCAGTGATGAAACAGGCAGAAAATTCGGCGTAGTGGGGGATGTGAGCTTCATCACAGAATCTGGAGAATTGATGAACGTGGTTCTTGTCGATCCGACAAAATATGTGAGCGAACTGAATGTTCAGGAAGATGAACACGGAAGGTTTTTGATTCCATTCTCTGCTGTGAAGGCAGTTGGAGAGTTTGTGATAGTTTCCGAAAAAGATATTGTTTAAATTTCATTTTTCTTTATACTTCTTTTAACTATGGTTATGCCTAACAGAACTAAAAATAAGGGAATAACCCAAGATGCTATGCTTGCAAATATCAAAATTTTCGTGTCTCCGCCAATTGAACTCAGCATAGCTTTGCCCATGTCTGTGCTTGGTTCATTGAAAAAATAAAGAAAAGAATTTGTTGCCAAAAGGGCAATGCCTATAAAAATAAGTGCTGTGCCAAATCTTTTTTCAATTTTTTCAAACATCTTCTATTCCCTTCTCCGTTACAGTGAATACGCACTCCCCTTCGGGAAGTGAAGGAGAATCTATAAGTCTTGCTATTCTTTTATTTCCCTTGCTCTTCCTAAGATAAAGGCGGAATGTTGCCTGGTGGCCAAGAATATGCCCTCCTATAGGTTTTGTTGGGTCGCCAAAAAGTATAGCAGGATTGGACATAACCTGATTTGTAACATACACTGCTACATTATGGACATCCGAAATTTTTTGCAGGTCGTGAAGATGCCTGTTGAGTTTTTGCTGCCTTGCAGCAAGCGTGCCTCTCCCCGCGTAATCGCTTCTGAAATGCGAGGTTAATGAATCCACTATGATAAGCCCCACATTTTTCCCCTTTATCCCATCTTTTAATTTGTCTACAAGAAGAATCTGATGGTCAGAATTGTATGCCCTGGCCACATAAATTCCTTTGAGAATTTTCTTTTCATCAAGACCCCTTTCTTTTGCTATTTGAATTATTCTTTCCGGTCTGAATGTCCCTTCTGTATCAATGAAAAAAGCATTTTTCTTTAATCCGCCATCTTCTTTCTGTAGCTGAACATTCACGGCAAGCTGAAAGGCAAGCTGGCTTTTGGCTGAGCCAAACGCTCCGTGGGCCTCGAGGATTGATTGGGTTTCAACCCCTCCTCCCAAAAGCTCATCCAAGGCCTTTGACCCTGTTGTTATTTTACCTATTTTTTCCCTTCTTTTCATTACCTTTTCAGCTGTTTCAAATCCCATATCCAAAGCTTCACGGGCCGCCTGAATGATCTTTGCTGCTGTTGCCTCTCCTATTTCCACTCTTTCAGCAAGCTCAGATGCAGAAGAAGCAGCAACGCTCATGAGATCAGAGTACCCAGAACTCTTCATTTTTTCAGCCGTTTTTTCTCCTACCCCGGGCAATTCTGAAATGTCTTTTATTTTTTTCTTAGGTTCTTCTTTCATTCAAGCACCGATTATTCTTTCTTCTTCAATTTATTTAAAATTGCCTTGGCTTCCTTTTCTGGATCAACTTCTTCCGCGTGGTTGACCACAAATTCAAGTCTTTCAAAAAAATTGTTTATCTTTGCCCTGCCCTTCATTATAAATTCTGTCCCCAACCTTTCTTCAAGTTTCTCTCTCAATGGTTTGAGATTCTTGCCTTCCTCTGTGAGCTTGTATGCGTCCTCTGTTGGAATTCCAAGAACTTTTTCTGCCTGTTCCCTGAAGAACACAACTCTCACATTTCCAGACCCGTCATCTGCTATACCGCTTAAAACAAGAACTGGTTTTGGCTTTACCTTTCCATGCTTCTCGCACTTTCCATCTGTCAATCTCCCATCGCATTCAGGGCAAACAAGAAAAAACGGGTTTGATTCAAAGAATTGCAATACAGCCCCCCTTATCTCTGCTGTAATGCCTGCCTGCAGTTCTTTTATTTTAACTCTTTGCTCTGTCCCCGGTTTTACATCGATTTCTATTTCTGATTTTTTTATCATCCCACTTTTTCCAAGTCTGAGCTCGCAACCTCCGATTCCGTCATCTTTTGTATAACCATTGGTAATTTCTATTACTTGGCCTTCTTCTATCTGCCCGTCTTCCACCGGGGCAACCTGTTCATTCCACAGCGAGAACCTTATCTGCCCGGTTTCATCAGCAAGTATAAGATTGACAACCTTTCCTTTTTTTCCATTCTTTTCAAATTCTCTCGGTTCGAATATCTTAACAACTTTTCCCGTAAGGTTTACAGAGTTCATTCCAGAAAGAACGTTACCTATTTTAAGTTCTTTAGGGGTTCTTTGCAGAAGATTCAGACCAAGCTCCTTTGCAACTATGTGGGCTGCTCCTTCTGTAGAAATAAGACCTGAGAACTCCTCTTCTTTATCCTTTATCATGTTTTTTACTTTAGTTTCCTCAAGACCTGTATTCTCCACTATCTTTTTTATTATTTCATCTACACTCCCATACATAAATCCACCAATTCTGCTATGATTCTAAGACTGTCAGAACCCTTTTTTCTTTGCAAGCTTGACATCCTTTGCCATTACAGTCTTTCTTCCAGCATGTTTTGCCAGTGCGGCAGTTTCAGCAGCCAGTTCAAAAGCAATTTCTTCTATAACTCCTGCAAACTCCTCACAGGCCTCTTTGCTTACTCGCGGGGCACCAGCTTTTTTCAGAATTCTTTCTATGGGAGCCAAAGGCAATTCGCTCATCTCAACACCTCCTTTAACACTATGCAGGCAATTCTATTTATAG
>CAYYYO010000004.1:0-4446 GCA_964476295.1 uncultured archaeon
TTTTGAACCTGCGCTCCAATCAAATAGACTACTCATCATAGTCCATCTTTCGTGGAACTGGATATCTTAGCCATCCATCATCATCTCCGCCAGTCAGATTTTAGCCATTAGATCATTCCAGGTTTGATGGATAAACCAGGTACTCAAGTTTCGCCGCTGAAGAAGTCCAGCGCCTTTAGCCTGGCTCGGCCACCCCAGCATGGGTATACAGTGTTTAGGCTTACTATTTATTTATTTTACAGTTTTTAAAACTTTTCTGCATCTTCAAGGAGCATATCAGGTATATCCCCCTCAAGTACAGGAAATTTGAGTCTGCAGCGATTGCATATTATCTTATTCTCTTTTTTATTGTATTCTATGTCTCCTTTGCATTTGGGACATATCATTATATCCAAAAGTTCTTTGCTCACAGTCATTCAATCACTTAAATTAATAAACAAATCTATTTAAATGTTATTTTTTCCACATTCGGGGGTAAACATTTTTCTCCATGATTACTCTATCTATTCTGGCAGCTAAACCATGTTTAACTTTCTTAATTTCTTCAGAAGTCATAAGAGCATAAGCTAATGCAATAAGCTCTCCCTTTAATGTAAATATAGCTATCAATTCGCCTTCTCTTATTCCCTCATCTAACCTGCAAATTCCACCAACTGCAAGAGGTGCCCCATTGCATAGTGCATTAACAGCGCTGTCCCTTACCCATATTTTTTTCAAATGTTCTACGCCAAATTCCACTGGCCTTATAATTTCCCTTATTTTTTCATCTTTATTTTCTTTCCAAAAAACAAAAGAATCTTTCAGCTGCTGAAGGGTTATTGCTATGCTCTCATCAAAAGGTCCTACCTTAACCCTTCTCAATTCTTTCATGTGCGCTCCCTTTCCAATCTCCTTCCCCATGTCATGAATTAGTTTTCTTACATAAGTCCCGCTCTGGCATTTTATTTTTAACAGAACATCAAGCCCTTTCTTCTCGAGAAATTTTAATTCATAGATTTTCCTTTTTCTCTTCCTTCTTTTCACGGCACTTCTCTTGGGAGGAACCTGTACTATTTCTCCAGTAAATCTTTCCAAAACTTTTTTAATTTTTTCTGTTTCAACATCTTCATGAAGTTGCATCACAGCCACATATTCTTTATCAAGGCCCATTAAGGCAGGAATTATTTTTGTCGCCTTTCCTAAAGTCACAACAAGAATTCCAGTTACTTTGGGGTCAAGAGTGCCGGAATGACCAACTTTTTTTATACTTAAAATATTTTTAACCCAGGATGCAACTTGGTGAGAAGTCGGGCCGGATGGCTTGTCTATGAAAACAATCCCATTTTCTATTAATTCATCTACAGAACGAGAACCGGGATAAATGCCCAAATCTGGATTTGTTATTTCTTCAGATTTGACAATCATAAATATCTTGTTTTATTTCAAGTATTTATTGGACAACTCCCAGGGCTTTTCTAAAGAGAGTAGTAAAGGGAATGGATATAAGGATGTACCAACCCAGCCAACCTATATGGGAACCCCATATTGGAAGCGGAAAGGGAAGATTAACGGCAACCCTTTTTAGTAAAAGCAGCTTTTTATCTTTATCAAACTCTTTAACAGTGAATTCATCCCCCTTTAATTGTATGATATCATCTGCATGTTTCTTTTCACCATCAATTGATATTAAAAAAGGTTCTTCTTCAACATGTACGTTCATTTCTGTCCCCTGATAATTTATTACCCCCTCAAGGGATTCATTCAGATTGACTGTTACATCTCCATAAAGATTTGGAAGCAGGTACAAGAATACGGGAATGATAATCAAAAACGATATCATCATAGTTTTCATACTGCTTTTCATTTTTTTGTTGTTTATTTCAAGCATTCTTCCCTGCAATTTCATTATTTCTTTCTGGTTCTTGTTCTTCTGCGCTTCTTTAAATTCTTCATTAATCTTTTTCAATTCTTCATTAATCTTTTTCAATTCCTCCTGATCTGTTGTGAATTTGTAAAGTGCAGAAAGAACAAAATTAGTTATAGCACTTATTAATAAAACTCCAAACATGGGATTATCAATCATATTAAACCCTTTATTTTCACCTTTAAAAAGATTTTCATTACCCTCCCAAGAACTTTCTTACTGCAGGATTGACATCTTCCAGATGTTGCTGTGTTATTTGCTCATAAAGGTTAAATATTATCATTACAGTAAGCAGTATGCCGGTCCCTGTTCCAAATGTTCCTGTAAAATCAGCGAAGGAGGCCAATAATCCCACAAGGGCCCCTCCCATCACTGCCAGAGCAGGTATGTACTTGTCCAGTATTCTTTCCATTATTCTTATGTCCCTCCTGAATCCAGGGATGGCCATGCCCATGTTGTGAAGCTGTTTGGCAACAGATTTTGAATCCATGCCTGCAGTGTTAATCCAGAATACAGAAAATATTACTGAACCGATAACCATGAAAAGCGTGTAAGTTATCCAGCTAAAAGCTGCAGGAGGTATTGATACACCCGAGAGGGCAGATACAACAAGATTGGAGAGAGTATTTGACCTTGGAGGAGAAAGAAAATACATGAGCCCTCCTGTAACCTGCCCATCCGCATTAAAGGTGCCGAATAAAGAAAACCCATGATTGTATAACATTCTTGCAAAAATTTCCATATTGGCAAGGAGCGCTGAGGCAAGAATAACAGGAATATTTGATGCGTAAAAGAATTTGAGGGGATGTCTGTATCCAAATCCCCTGATTCTTTCCATCGTTAACGGAATTTCTACTCTCATGGATTGTGCATAGGCCACAAACAAAAACACAACTATTGTAAAAACAAGGGGGATCAAAGTTATCAAAGCTACATCAGGTCTTCCTGCCATTAAATTTACTATAGCTGAAGGAATTGCTCCTGAGGGACCTCCTTCGCCTAAGAAGTTAAGGGCCCTTATCAATATCGTCTTTGAAACGCCCGCTGCAATAAACAATGACACGCCCGACCCTATGCCCCATTTGGATACAACTTCATCCATGAGCATTATAAGTATCCCCCCTCCTGCAAGTTGCAGTATGAGTATCAGAGACACTAAGAGTCCTCCCGCTGCAGGTATTGCCCCAAACATAACAAAGGCAACTGCTTCAAAAAAGCAGAAAAAAACAGCGAGAAGCTTCTGTGTTCCCATAAACTTCATTTTTCCTTCTTCAGTTCCCATGTTCCAGCTGACTATTCCGCTACCCACAAGAAGCTGCAGTATAATGGATGCTGTAACAATGGGCCCTATACCCAAAGTAATGAGAGAACCCATTTTAGAGCCGAGAACTGTTTCCAAAAATAGAAAATGCTGAACAGCATTGACGTCCACGCCCCACACTATTATCTGGCTCATTATAAAGAACATTATAAGAATTAATCCTGTCCACTTGAGCTTTTGCTTGAAGTTCATCCTTTTTTCTGGCTTTTGGACTCCCGGAAGCAGTTTTATAAGATCTATATAATTCATCTTTTTTCCTCCTTTACTCTAAAGACATTTTTTCATAAATAAATAATTTTTCATGCTTATATACAATATACCCGGAAGTGTCTTCTATGAGGGGTGAAATAAAAATAAATCTTAACAACGTTTCTTTTAAACGCAAACACGACGATATTCTGGATACAGCCATTGAACTTATGAAAAGCTCTAAAGAGTACAGCATTATTAAAAAGAAATATGACCCTGCAAGGGAATTGAAAGACCTAAAACTCGAATGGTACTGCGGAGAAATTGACATTCTTGCCCTCAACAAAGGCGGAACAATAGAAGTAATAGAAGTAAAAAGCAATGGCATTCCTCTTTTTGAGGCCAGAGATCAGTTGATTAAAAGAAACAGATGGATCCTTGAGAATAAAGACATTGTGGAAAAATATGTTCTATACAATTCATTTGAAAAAATAGACAATATAGTATGCTATCAAAATTCAAGCTACATAATTTTTCATGATATAGATGTTTATGATAAATATTGGAGCAAAAAAAGCAATGAGCACACCATTCCAGATAAAGTTCAATACAAGAGAATGATTTTGGGAAACTACACTCTTTCAAAAAAACATGTAAAAAGAATATTAAGAGATATAAACAACAATCACTGATTTTTTTCTTGGCCGATTATTATAACTTTACCGCCGTTCTTTTCTATTTTCATTTTCGCCTTTTCAGAGAAAAAACGAGCTTCTATTTCAAGTGGTTCTGTGAGCTGCCCCTTTCCAAGAACTTTATCGTACCCCAGCTCCGAAATATTTATTTTTTTCTTTCCTGTTTTTTCGGCTATTTTTTCAATGTCTCTGAGGTTTATCACCTTTAAGCTTTTTTTAACTCTTCTCTTAAAACCTCTTTTCCCAAAATGCTCAGGATTTTCTTTAAGAATTTTCAGCTTTTTGTGCTTAAAACTTCCAGCAAGTCCCCTTCCTCCGCGGCTTCCCGCACCGCGATG
>CAYYYO010000004.1:4546-16419 GCA_964476295.1 uncultured archaeon
TGTGCTTAAAACTTCCAGCAAGTCCCCTTCCTCCGCGGCTTCCCGCACCGCGATGTTTCTTTTTACTTCCATAGCCAAAAGTTTTCTTTCCCCTCATTTTCTTTGTTTTTTTCTTTCCCATATCTTCACCTAATTATATCATCTTCTTAAGGAGATCATTTATTTTTTCTCCTCTGTTTCCCAGAGCTCCTTTTGGGTATGGCTGTTTTACAGAACCCTTGAACCCCTTGCTTGGCGGGCTTAACCTGAAGTATGGCTTAAGGCCAAGTTCTTTTAGTTTCGTGCCTTCCATTATTTTTTTCGCAAGATTCTTCATATCCTTCAGTTTCTTTTTTTGCAAGAACGTCTCGCTAATTTTTTCATTATGAATTGTTCTACCACGTTTCTCAATGAGCTTTATCAAAACCTCTTCGGAAATCGGCCCCCATGTAGAATAATCCTTGATTTTTTTTACCATTCCAACATACTGCGGAGTTTCAGGAATAACAATACATCTGTATTTTTTATCAAGATTAAGCATCTTGAACGTGTCTCTTATTTCTTTCTTTATGCCTACACGACCTCTTATTCTTATTACAGCAAGCATGTTATCAACCTGTTTTTATTGTATTGAGTCTTTTAAGTGCATTGAATACAGCTTTTATATAATTTGTTCTTGTTTTGGTTTTTCCAAAAGATTTCACCCACAGGTCTTTTATTCCCGCGAGCATCATAACTTTTTTCACACTATCAGAAGCACAAAGACCGAGTCCCTTTGGGGCAGGTTTGAGAACAACTCTTACACTGCCTTCTTTTCCTTCAACTTCAAATGGTATTGAATGGGTTTCTCCACAGCCGCATTCCCAGCTGCCGCACCCTCTTCTAACAGGAATTATGTTTATTTTTGCTTTTTTCAGGGCTTTTTCCATAGCATTTCTAAACTCCGGGGCTTTTGCTATACCTATCCCAACAAAGCCATCTTTATTTCCAACTGCAATCAGGCAAGTGGAATTAAATCTTCTACCGCTTTTATGCATTCTTGCAGTTCTTTTTGCAGGGGTTCTTCTTTTCCCACCGCCTTTCCCCGGGCTGCCTCCTATGAGAATTACTTCATTTTCTAGTCCAGGCAAAAGAAAATCAACAATCTCAGGTTCCATTATTTTTTTACCTTCTTCGAATATCTGCTCTATTGATGTTATTTTTCCTTCCATCACATCTTTACCAAGTGATGTCCTTGGAGTCCATTCTTCTATGTTTGAAGTGCTTTCAACATCTTTTTTCATAAAATCACGCCATTATCTTCTTTTTAATATTTTCAAAATCCTGTACAATTTTTTCGCTTATATGCCTTCCTTCTATCCTTTCTTTCGAAGGTATAACATCTTTCGAGTGGTTTATATTTACACCAGAGTCTATCACACCCTTTAATAAACTATAAATTTTATTCCCCTTAGTGCTTGTCAAAAGTCCCATGTCAAGTACAGCATCGTTTATATTTTTTTCTTTGGCTCTCTTTCCAAGCATCAGTCCTGTGAGATATGCTGCTGGAATATTTTTGAAATTATTTTTCCATCCCAGCTCTTTTAACATCTTACTATTAACCGACACGATGGTTTTATCACCGCTTTTATCGTATTTTACTATCTGTCCTAAAATATACTTGTTGGATTTTCTTACTACAAGTCTGTACTTACCACTCTTAAGAAGGGATAATCTCAGTTTATAGTCTGTTTTTTTCTCTCTCCTTCTCCTGTGAGGCACTTTATATTTTCTGTCCATACTATCACTTTTTCGCTTCTTTATCAGAAAGTTTCTTTAGGTAAAGATTTAAGTGTGATTTGCTCCTAAATCTCCCTCCCTTTACCATGAGGTAAAGTTTTCTATACTGGTTCTTTGTGATAGTCCCCGAATCTCTTAATTTTTTAAGCATGCTTCTTAAAGGTCTAACGGTTTTTATCCATTCCTTCTTTTTGGTTGTTTTTGCCATCTTTTTGCCTTTTTTGGATCCCCTGCCACGTCTTCTGCCAAGCTTTTTCTGTGCCAGAATTATTCTTGCCCTTCCGCGGCTTTGCTCATTCTTTTTTTTCTTTCTAATTATACCTTTCTGTATGAGTCTCCTGACATCTGCTTTTGTTATGGCCTTTGAAACTTCTTCTATCTTTTCGGGATCAACCCATACTTTATCTATACCGCATTTCAATATCTCAGCTGCCATTTTTTTCCGTGTTTTTACCTGCATAGAATCACTCAATTATTATTTATTTTATTTCTCAATGTCTCGTTGTCTGATTCCTGCGTCAGTATGATCGCAAATTCATTAAAAATAGTCCCGCATACAGGACAGTTTTTAAGCACATCATCATCCAATTTAAAATTCTTTCCCAGATTCCCGCACACAGGACATTTTTTGCTCTTTGACGAGTTTATCATTTTTTCTTCACCTTCACTCGAGGGTTCAAAATAGATATGCCCATTTCTTTTGCCCTTTTAACTATTTCAACCCTTTTTTTATTTCCAACGCCTTTTGAAATTCTCGCGCATTGCATTTTTTTATCAACCATTTCCAAATCTTGTGGTTTTGAGACAATTATTTCAGATAAGCCAGAAGGATGCTTATATCTTTTCATTTTGTGGGTACCGTACCCTACAAATGGCATTGGTTTTTTGCCCTTAAGCTTTTTTCTCACTTTATTGGTCCTGCTCTTCGGTTTTCTCCATTTGTTACCAAGTCTCTTAAGCTCTGGATGTCTTCGAAATTTTTTATTCATTTTTTTCGCCCCTTGAAATTAGAAATATACCATCAGAGAATATTCTCCTGTCTCTTCTTGTGTGAAGTTTTGTAGCTTTTTCTATGTTTCCCATAGTTTGTCCAACCTTTTCTTTGTCTATTCCCATAATCACAACTTCATCACCTTCAACTTTAACTTCCACTCCTTCCAATATTTTGGCATATCTGTCTTCTTTTTGCCCAAGAAAATTCTTTATCACAAGCCGGTTACCGTCTACCGATACGTTCATAGGAAAATGAACATGAGATATCTTCATTTTGTATTCAAACCCATTTTTTACTCCTTCAAACATGTTCTTTATGTGCGCCAACCAAGTTCCAACTATTGCAAGAGTTTTTCTTTTTTCATCTTTTTTTTCTATAACGAGCTTGTTTCCCTCTTTTTTGAGCTCAAGCTTGGGATAGTAAAATTTTTTCGTTACTTCTCCTTTCTCTCCCTTAACCTTTAGTTCATGCCCATTTAATTCAACTTTTACCCCTTCTGGTATTTCTATTTCCATAACTCTCACCTAATAAACATACCCAAGCAGTTTTCCACCCTGATTCATTTCTTTTGCCTTTTCATGAGTTGTTATCCCCCTGGGAGTGCTCACGATCAAAATTCCAAAGCTTCTTGCAGGAAGGTATCTTTTTTCCCATTTTTCTATTTCATCCTTCTTAAAAGAAACTCTTGGTTTTATCACATTGCAATCATTTATTTTATGGTTTAATTTCACTTCAAATTTTCTACCAACTTTTTCAAACCCGTTGATGTAGCCAGAATTTTTCATAACCTCTAAAATATTTTTTATAAGATTAGAGACAGGCGTAAAACATGTGTTTTTTCCTATTCTTTCAGCATTTTTTATAGCTGAAAAACAGTCTGCCAAGACATCGTGTTGCATTTTATCACCTGTATTTCTTAAATCCTATTTTTTCAGCCACTTCTCTGAAGCAGTGTCTGCAATAGTAAAGACCATATTTTCTTATCAATGCACCGTGCCTACCGCATCTTCTACATTCAGGTTTTTTATGTCTTTTCTCCATTTATATCACTTCAACTCCAAATTCTTTTTTTATAAATCCAATGGCATCTTCACGGCTTATTCTGTGAGTTTTCCCTATTCTGCTATATAATTTTTTCCTTTTTACCCTGAAGCCGGGTCTCTCCAATGTAACACACACGTCCATTCCGAATATGCCTATTTTTGGATCATACTTTACTCCCGGTATGTCTATATGTTCATGGATACCTATTGAAAAGTTACCATTTTTATCAAAACACCTTTTACTAATTTTTTTATCCTTTGATTCGAATATTCTATTCAAGAATTTTGTGGCATCGTCATTCCTTAAGGTAATTTTAACGCCAATTTCTCTTCCCTTTGACATGCCAAAGGTGGTTCTTTTCTTTGTTTTGGTTTTTACCACAGTTTTTCCTGTAATGGATTCCAATAACTTTTTTGCTCTTTCCAATCTTTCTCCTGATTCTCCAACGCCTATGTTAATCACCACTTTTTCTATCCTTATCTTTTCCATAGGGTTTTCCATGTTAATCACCAATTTCTATTTCAGGGGATTTTTCTCCAATTACAAAAATAAACTTTTCCGGAACATCAACAGTTTTTTGATCTATTTCTACTGATGCCAGGTTTGGATTAGAGCTTCTGGATTTTTTTATTTCTTTCAACTTTCCAATCTTCCCTTTCTTGTTCCCTTTAGTTATCAGACACAGGCAGCCCTTTATCCTTTTTATATGCTTCTTTATTTTCAAATCAGGTAAACTTATCAGAAGAGAGTCCCCTGTTTTATATACATCCTTTTCTACGACAACATTTTTTCCATCATTTAAATTTAATTGGATTTTCCCTCCCTTTACGCCAGTTTTGTTTTCTATTCTGCATATTTTGAAATCCTTATTTTTGGTTTTCATTAATTTCTGCCATTTTTCTCCAGGCAATACTATAAAGGATTCTTTTATATCAGGAATAGTTATAACATCAAACATGCCGACAGGATACTTGTAGTCCTTTCTAATCTTTCCATCTACCATGATTTTTCCTGATTTTATTATATTCTTGGCCTCTTTTGCATTATCACAGTATTTTAGTATATCCCTTAATAAGGATGCAAGAGGTATGGATTCATCTTTTTTATGGGGGCCTGGCCTAGGGCAGATTACAAATTTCTTTACCTTTTTCTCAAGAGGATAGTTCGTCTTTGTAGATAATCTTTTTCTATGCATTTTTTCACCTATTGTTTGAATTCTTTATGGCTTTCTATGTGAACGTTCAGATCTTTTTTGTTTTCAAAAACTTCTCCGCACACAGGACACTTGAATCCTGTTTTTTCTTCTTTCACTTTTTCTTCCTTCTTCTTTGCCACTTTCTGTTTCTTTACTTCAAACTTACCCTCAACCCTCCTTACTATTTTCTGCCTGTTTTTGTCACTCATGTCAGGTTCTATTATTCTCAGATTTGAGGGATCGATTAATATGCGGACTTCAGTTCCATCCGTTTTTGTTTTTTTCACATCTTCAAGCATGACTTTCATTTTTTTCAGGTCGACTTTTCTTACAGAAGTTTTTATGCCTTTGAATTCCCCTCTCATAACCTCTACTTTATCGCCTTTTCTTATAGGCATGCTTCTTCTGTTGAATTTTTTTCTCAAAGTACTGATAAGAGGAGAAGATACCATCTTCTGCCTTTTATGCAAAGGCGCTTCATACCTTCTTTTCCTTTGTTTTCTTGGTTGAACAGTCTTCATCTAAACCACTATGCTTGCAATTTTTCCTATTGACGGAAATCTCTTAACAACTTCCTTTGCCACAGGACCTTTTATTTCAGATCCCCTTGGTTCATTCTTTTCATTTACCAGAATGGCAGCATTATCCTCAAACTTTATTCTGGTGCCATCAGGTCTTCTTATTTCCTTCTTCTGACGAATTATAATTGCCAATGGAGTTTCTTGCTTGATTTTCGGAGTCCCTTTTCTCACCGAACACAATACAACGTCTCCGACCCCGGCTTTCAACTGCCTTCTTTTCCTGCCTTTATACCCCTTTACAGCGAAAACTCTAAGCACTTTCGCTCCGCTGTTGTCGGCACATGTTATCAGTGCGCCATGGTTGATTCCCTTTGTGATTTTTGACCCAACTGCTTTCATTTGCTCACCCTTTCTATTACAACAAAGCTTTTTTTCTTGCTCAAGGGTCTGCACTCTGCTATTTTTACCACGTCACCCTTTTTTGCGTTTATGCAAGAGGGATTGTATGCAAGTATCTTCGTCTTTTTCCTTTCATACCTTTCGTACTTGGGTACAAAAATAAAGTAGTCCCATTGAACTGTTACCGTGTTTTTTGTTTTGTCGCTGATGACAATTCCCCTGAATACCCTGCCCCTTACACTTAGGTTTCCATGAAAGGGACACTTAGGACTATTACAAACCCCTTCTGGAGGTTTTACATCCAATCCAATATCTCTTGGTTTTTTACTCATTTCAACACCTTTATGCTTTTCTTATCCTGTCTTCAGGTCTGAAGGATATTTCACATCCTTTTATCTTTACTTTGTATCCTCTGGGAAGCCTGAAGCGAAAGACAGTGCCATCTTTCTGAACAACTCTTTCCTTGTCCGTGGACTCAATTCTTATGGTCTTTTCAGTTTCATCTATGACCCTTCCCTTGATTCCTCTCTGTGTTTTGTTCTTACTGTACACCACTTCAACTTTCAACCCTATCAATTCATGTTTTTTCAAATTCCTTTTTGTTATCATCTTCAGCCCTTTATTTCTATTTGGCTTTTTGAAAAGCCCAATTTTATCAAAAGGTCCTCTATTTTTCTTAAATGGTTTCCCTGCAGCTCTATTTTTCCGTTCTTGTACGTTCCTCCGCATGCAAGTTTCTTTTTGAGAGTGCTCAGGAGTTGTTCAGGGTTCATGTCCTTTGAAATGTTGTTCACGACAGTCATGGTTTTTCCGTACCTCCTCTTGTCGAGGGAAACCTCGATTTTCATTTCTTCTTTTGCCAGAGTTTCGCATATGCAGAGGTCCTTTGGGAGTCCACAGTTCGGGCACATCTCGCTGATTTTTTATCACCTCTTTTTGTATCAGATTTTGTCAACATAAATTCATTTTTTTATCATTCTTTCTTTTTTTATTGTCAAAATTCTTGCAATGGTTTTTTTTATTTCCCTTATTTTACCTGCATTCTCAGGAGCGCCGCCGACAATTACCTGGGCCTTCTTTTTTGCAAGCTCAAGTCTAAGCTCGTTCAACTTACCTTCAACCTCTTCATCAGTCATTTTTCTTATTTCCTTGCTTCTCAGTATCACCATTTTCTTTCACCTTTTTTGAATCTTCATTTTTGGGTAATTCTTCTGAATGCTTCTGTCCTATATGGATTTTCAAGCTCCTTTCATTTTCATATTTCTTTCCGCAGTATGGGCACACAAGATTTTCAACTGTTTCTTTCTTAATTTCTTTTATTTCTCTTATTTTTGCTTCTGGGAATTCCTTCATTATACGCACTTTTATCCCTATTGCGCCTGCTTTCGTTACTGCTGTTGCTTTTGTGTAGTCAACATATTTTTTTGCAGTGTCGCCAGAATATTTGAGGTATCCCTCATAAAATCTCTGAACTCTTGATTTTGCCGAACCCAGCTTTCCGCTTAACCTTATCTCGCATCCTATAGCTCCGCTTTCCATTATCTTTCTAAGCATGATGTTGCCAACTCTCCTAAAATTCAATCCCCTCTCAAGCGCATTCTTTATTTCTTCTGCCACGATTTTTGAATTTAGGTAGGGGTTTTCTACTTCCTGCACATCGATTCTGATATTTTCCATCCCAAAGTTCTCTTTCAGTTTTTCGGCTATATCGTTTATGTTTTTTCCGCCCCTGCCTATTATCAGCCCCGGCTTGTTGGCATATATGATTATATCCATTCCGGTATGCGTTTTTCTTATATCTGAGTGAGAATAGCCATATCTTTCAAACTGAAGGTTAAGGAATTTTTCTATCTCCGGTTTTTTCACATTATTTGCAATAAACTTATTTTTTAGACTCATTCTCACCATCTTTCTTTAAGACAATTTTTATGTTTGTATTTTTCAGTTCTGAACCAAAAGATCTCCTTCTTTTCATCCTGAGTCTTCTTTCCCCCTTTTCAACACTTATTGTTTTGATTACCGTTTTTTCAATCCCCATGTTTTTAGCATTTTTTTCTGCGCTCTCTAGAACTTTAAGTATTTCTTTACATGTCTTGGTGTAATGTTTTCTGTTAATGCTTCTCTTCCCTTCTATCATTTCCTGCAAGAATTTCTTTGCTTTTTCTGTTTTCATTTTGTTTATTTTTCTGCATACTATAACGCTGTTTTTGGTTGATATAGGCAATCTTATCCCTGCAGCTTTTACCTCATTTTTACCAATTTTAACAGGATATTTTATCATTTACATCACTTCAATGGAACAAACTTTGAGCTTCTTGTTGCACCCATTCCCGGAGAAGAGTGCTTTGTTTCTTTTCTTGACATTGCAAATTCCCCCAAGTAATGGCCTATCATCTCGGGTGTAATTTCTACAGCAACAAATTCCTTTCCGTTGTATATGCCAATTTTTTTGTTTACCATCTGAGGCAAGATAATTATATCCCTTCTATGCGTCTTTACAAAACTTTTTCCTTCCTCAAGTTTTTTGAGAAGTTTCTTTGCTTCGTATTTGATTCCTCTTTTCAAGCTTCTTCTTTTCCTAGAAGTGAGTAACTCTGAAAACTCGTCTAAACTCATTTTCTGGAGCTCTTCCAAGCTTTTTCCTCTGAAAGTGAATTTTGCCATAATCATCACCTTTTCTTCTTACCCGTTCTTTTCGGCGCTATAGAACCGACCTTTGCTCCAGGCGGTGTATGCCTTGATACGGTCTTTGGTATTCCTGGCTTTGTTTTACCGCCGAATGGATGGTCTACAGGGTTCATTGCAGTTCCAGATGTTATTGGATAAAGCTTCCCTTTTGCTTTCATAACCATATGCTTTATACCTGCTTTTAAAAACGGTTTTTCTGTTCTTCCACTGCCAGCCACAATTCCTATGGTAGCCCTGCATTTTGGATTAAAAGTTCGTATTTTTTTGGATGGAAACTGCACAATGCATTTTTTTTCGCGGCTTAAGAGTATTCCTGACCCTCCGCTACTTCTCACAAATGAGCCATTATCCCCCGGAATACCTTCAATGTTGAAGATTGGGGTGCCTTCAGGTATTTTCTCCAAGGGCAACACATTGCCGGTTCTGATTTCTGCATCTTTACCAATAGTTATCTCTTCTCCCACACTAACGTTTTCCGGAGCAATCATGTAAAAACTCTTATTTTCATTTTTAACCTTTATCAAAGGCCTGCCTATTGAGTGGACTACGTCTATTATTTTCCATTTACCCTCTTTATACTCTGATACGAATTTGCACCTTCTTTTTGGTGCTCTATATCTCTTATTTTTTCCCTTTTTCTGCGCTCTTATCATGATAACACCTAAAGCATGCCAAGTTTGGTTGCTATATCAAGTGCCACGTAATCCTGAGTCAATTTTACAAAGGCTTTCTTCCTGTTTTTCATGTCGTTAACCACATTAACACTTTCAACCTTAACATTAAACAACCTTTCCACAGCCCATTTTATTTGTTTCTTGTTTGATTTTTCATTGACTATGAATACAAGCTTGTTTTCACCTTCCACAAGATTTATATTTTTTTCACTTAGATGCGGGGCTATGAGTATTTTCCATGGATCCTGAAGCGGGATTTTCTTTTCTTTTTTCTTAACCAGTTTTGCCATACTATCTAACCTCAAATAGTGATTTCATTTCTTCAAATGCAGATTTGGACCATATGGTCAACCTTATGCCATGTGCTCCCGGTGAAAGGAGCTCTGCATTCAATTCATTCACCTTTACAACATCCACGCCCGTGTTTTTTGCTGCCTTTGAGATTCCTTCATCACTTTTCACAACTATCAGCGGCCCGACCTTTTTCTTAAATTTCCCTCTTCTGAGCTTTCCTTTCCCGGACCTTGGGTTCTTTTCTTTTATTCTTGCCAACTCCCTTTCCATACCAATTTTAACCATAAAGTTTATGAAGTCCCTTGCCTTGCTTATCTTCTCTATAGAATCTTCAACCACTAATGGAAGTTCTCCGTCAAATTTATGATTCCTTTCAGCAACAAGCTCTTTTTTAGCAGTTCCTGCTATGGCACTCATTATTGCAAGCAGTCTTTCTTTTTTGTTTATCTTTTTATTCCAGTTTCTTTCAACTTTGGGTGGGTGGGCCCTTCTTCCTCCAACTGTGTTTGGCACAAGTCTTGCCCTCATGAATCTTGATGTATCGCCGTGTTCTCTTGGCAACCTTGCCATTTCCCTTCCCATCATTTTTTGATCCGGGTCCAAGTGCGTTAATCCATGATAATGGGCCGACGTTCTCTGACCGGCCATTGGGTCTGAGCCATATTTTTGCCTTCTGTTTGCCTGTGCCGCCAGGACAGCTCTCTTTATAACGTCAGGCCTGTACACTGTTAAAAAAACTTTTGGAACATCAATTTTTTCCTTTACCTTACCATCCAGATCCAAAACATTCGCTTTCATTTTCATCACTGCTGACTCTCCTTATCTATTTTTCCTATCTCTATAGGATATCCTTTTTTATGTGCTCTAATCGGTGACCTAAGAACTATAAGTCTTTTTTTAGGTCCCGGCACAGAACCCTTTAATAGAAGATAACTTTTAACAAGGCCATACCTTAAGAATCCTCCTTTGGGATTAACTTCTTCAGGTTTGTTGCCTATCTTGTAAATTTGTTTGTTGAATTCAGTTCTCCTATGAAATCCATGCTGTCCCGGCTGCGGTACAGAGTAAATAACATGGGCAACGCCTTCTGTTCCTATAACACCTATCTGCCTGTGATGCTTTTCATCTTTCCTTCCTCTTAACTTCACGCCATATCTTTTTACAACTCCCTGAAATCCCTTTCCTTTTGTTATAGCAATGACATCAACGAAATCTCCCTCTTTGAAAACTTCTTCTACTTTCAATTCTTTTCCAAGTTTTTCCATTGCAAACTTTTTCTGTTCTTCATGAGTTCCGCCAAGACCTATTTCAAAAATTTCAGGAGTTTTCTTTCCAAGACCAGATTTTTTTGGCTGTGTGCATACGATAATCCTTATTTCTTCAAACTCTTTCACGTCTTTTGATTTGGACTTTTTCACACCTTTTGGGGCCTTGATGTATTTTTTAATGTCCTTTGGAATCTCTTTGGCGTAAATTTCTGTCAATGCCTTCCCATCAGAGTAGGCGCGAAAACCAAGAACGAAGAGAGGGGTTGTTTCAAGAACGGTAACAGGATGAGAAACAGTTTGGCCGTATGTTGGCGAACCTTTTTTATTGTCTGTGAAGAAAACCCGTGTCATGCCAGCCTTGTAGCCGGCAAACGCGAGCGGCTTAGTTTCATTAACCTTTGGATAACTATTAATGTCAGGGTATATTCTCTTTGCCCTTTTTCTGGGCCAATATTGTAAAGTTCCATCTCTTGGTTTATGAGTGTGTGGCATTTTTTCACCTTTTGACCATCGTAGGAGGTCGTATTAATCACCAACCGCCAGAATGACGGTATGATTATTATGCAAAAAAGGTTATTTAAACCTTTTCGAGAATACGGTGGACCAATACATGCGTTGAGAGACGTTTATTCTTAAACAAAAAGGTATTTAAAGGTTTCGTGGCTTGATTCCCCTTGATTACTTTAACTTCGTAACTGCTGGCGGAAGTGCAAATACAAGTATATAGGAAAGCCACACGTTCCACTGCATAAATATTCCCCATTCGGTAAAGGGTACCGTAAAGACTGTGTCCAAGAGAATTCCAATAATAACCCATACAATTGAATACCTCACAGCTTCTTTGGGTTCCTTGAGTTTCAGATTTTTTCCTGCAAAGAATGTTACAATCCCTACTGCAACAGGCACAGTTATTTTTGCAATTAAAGTGTCTATTGCATTATAGGCCACGAAAGCTAAAGCAACTGCGAAAGCCACAATCCAGATTAAAATCCCAAAGCCAACTAATTTTTTGTAATCGAACTTCATATTTTTAATTTT
>CAYYYO010000005.1:0-15889 GCA_964476295.1 uncultured archaeon
CCACCGCTTATGCTTAGGATGGCAAGATGCTTCTGAAGCAACCTTGTGAGATTTAACTTAACTGGAACATCATGAAAATGTATTTTCCCTATATTCAGTCCCTTCCTCTGGTCAAACCCGATGAACTTTGAAAGGATATCGCTTTCTGCAAGATTCACGGAATCTCCGGGGGAAGGAGGAAAGCAAGGCCTCTGTATCAGAGAGTCAGAGAAAACGGCAAGTGGCTTCGCCTTTCCTATAAGATATTCCCACCTTTCTACAGGAAAAATCTCAGACATTTTCTTTCCTGATTTCTCATACTCCCTTACACTCTCCGCCCTCTGAAAGTATCGGTTTGATTTGAAGATGTCAGCCACCCTGGCCACCATGGTGCCTTCAGGGGTCTTAAGAGTTACGAACTGTCCCTGCTTTACGAGAGGGCCGTCGTCATTTATAACAAAGCTGAAGCCCGAAACGCTTGGTCCATCAGGAGTTGATATAACTGTACCTATGCTCATAAAACCACTTTATAAATTATATTTTAATGCTTTTAATCTTGATGGATAAATAATTTTTATGAAGTTCGTAACAGATGAACCTGCACTGGTTGTCAAAAATATGCTGATAGTGGGAGACCTGCACATTGGAATAGAATCCGAGCTCTATAAGTCTGGATTTTCAATTCCTTCTAATGTGGAAAAATTAAAGCAAAAAATTCTTCGGTTAGCCAAAAAAAACTCCTGCAAGAAAATTGTTTTACTGGGCGATGTAAAACATGAATTTGCAGGAATCAGCTATCAAGAAGAAAGGGAAATTCCAATGTTTTTGGAAGACCTTTCAAAAAATATGGAAGTTCACATAACTCCCGGGAACCATGATGGCAACATAGAGAAACTGGCACCGCAAAAAGTTCATGTTCACTTAACTTCTGGATTCAAAATGGGCAAATATTTTTTCAACCATGGCCACAGCTGGCCAAACAAAGAATTCCTAAAAGCGGAAGTGCTGATAATGGCACACAACCACCCTGCAGTAGAATTCAAGGATTCTCTTGGCTACAGGTGGGTGGAGCCCTGCTGGCTGAGAGGAAAGCTCAATGAAAAAAAGGTGGAAGAAAAATATGGAGAAATTCCAAAAGTTAAAGAATTTGTAATAGTTCCTGCATTCAACCCGCTTGTGGGGGGACTTCCGGTGAACAGGTCCCCCGAGGAGTCCTTACTGGGGCCTTTGATGACCAATGGAATAGTAGAATTAAAGGAATGTGACGTTTACCTTTTGGATGGAACTCATCTGGGAAAGGTTAAGAATCTATTTTAACTCTTTTGCTTTTTCTCCCAGCTTTTCCTCCAATTGTTTAAGTATAAACCTAAAGGCCTTGTCCATATTCTCTGGTCTCTTTCCATTGGCCGAGGCAGCTACATCATGGCCTCCGGCAGAGCCGCCTATTATTTTCTCTATCTTGGAAAAAATCTCAGCAAGGTTTACCTTTTCTTTAAGGTTCCATCTCATCCTTCCGGAAATCCTTATGGCCTTCTTCTTTGGAGCCCCGACCACAGCTATGTCGGCGCCCATCCTCAAAAGGTTTCTTGCCGCCGAGGCCTCAAAAGAGCCGACAGAGGTAAAGGATATGAGAACATTCCCTATTCTGTATGAGGTCATTCTTGTCATGGATTTAAGCATAGCTATTCTTTCAGATATGTCAATGTTAGTGTGGAGCATTCCAAGAATTTCCTGATAGTCCTTATCTGCTTTCTCAAGAAGTTCCAAAAGCAATCTAAAAGTTTCTTTATCTGCCCTCCTTAGGTGGGCCGTATCGTAAATCAAACCCCCGGCAAGCACTGTGGCCATTCTTCCATCTATTTTTATATTCATTTCCTTGGATAAGCGATAAATCAGCTCGGAGCATGATTTGGCCTCTGGCTCTATCCAGGAAAATTCCGCTTTTATGTTTCCTGGAATGTGATGATCTATTACAAGAAAAACATTTTTAACTTCTATGGGCTCCAACTGCTCGAGGGCCGAAGTATCCACAATTATCACTTCCTCTTTTCCTATTTTAGGGTCTATTTTTACCTCTTCAGTTAAAAAGTTTCTTGCTGCCTCGCTAACGCTCTCTGGCACGCCTATTTTTGCATCTTTCCCTATCTCCTCAATAAGATGCTTTAAAACAAGAGCAGAAGCTATAGCATCCACATCTGCATTGTGATGTGTAAGGATTAAAAAATTGTTCCTTCTTTTAAGCTCATCTGCTATTTTTGCAAGCATGAATAGAATTAAAAAGAATAATAAATAAAAAGATTTAACCAGCTTCCGTGGCTGGTTTACCGCCTTTTAACATTTCCTGAAGTTTTTGCTGTCCGCTTGTCATTCTCTCTTCCAACTTTTTCTCGCTTTCGCCAATTATTTTTAAATTTTTGTCTATATTGTTCTTTATTTCAGTAAGCTCGGCTTCAAGTTTGTCCTTGGAAGATTTTATAAGCACTGGTCCAACAATCTTGAACATTTCTTCCTTTTCATCGCATTTTTTTATCTCTTCCAATGCCTTATCTATCTCCATTTTCTGATAGGTTAAACTCTGCCTCTGCAAATCCATATTTTGCAACTGCTTCTCCTGTTGCTGTAACTGAATGAACAGTTTCTGAGCTTCTGGAGAAATTTTTCCATTCATATTATCACCTTGCCTTTACTTTTTTTGGTATTTGTGGCCTCTTCTTCAACAGTATTCTATATCCACAATAAGGGCATCTTATTCTTTTTTTCATGTCCTCTTCCGAAACGTCTTTTCCGCAGTTCATGCACTTATACATCTTATCATCCTCACTTCGAAGGAGGTCTGAATGCTCCTCCCGTAAATTTTTTTCCGCATTTCATGCACTTCCATATCCCAAAACTTTCTCTTCTTAATCCCATTTTCTTGCAGGCGGGACACTCATATGTTGCCTTGGATATCTTCTCTATCTTTGAGATTGATTTCTTAAGTTTTCTTCCATACCTTGGGCCAAATTTTCCTGCAGCCCCGATTTTCTTTTTTCCTTTGCTTTTCTTTTTTCTCACCATTTCAATCACTTAAAGTATTTTTTTCTTATTTCATCTCCTTTCTTAAAAGATATGTCTATAGCTTTAAATACTTCTTCTGGCGTGAATCCGCAGCTTCCTCCCTTCTGCATGGCACAAACTTTGTCTCCGATTGTCGTCACTGTCAATCTTCCTTCCACTGCCTCCTCTTCTTTCAGAGTAGGGTCAAGCAACATCTTTCCTGCTATCTTATGTATGGTACATGCCACTGGAATTCCGCTAAGCTTTAGTTTCGTGTCCATACTTTCCCTATCTATTGTTCCATCTTCTTTTAGTTTGGGTATTTTTGTGTCCAAAAGTGCTGCCACGGCGCCGAGACTTGAAGCATCTATAAGATTCCCGCAATCGTTGAGCACATGTATATCTACGCATACCATCCATACTTTTTCTCCAGGTTCTATACAGAGTTTTTTCATATCTATTACCTTGGACTCCCTTACTCCCCTGTCAACCACTCTTGCCAGTTCTACCGACTGTTCATCAGGCGGTCCCGACTCGAAATCTGGAGAAGCTATTGGTCCAAGTTCAGCATTAACCATCAAAACTCCTTCATCAGGTCTGTCCGGAAAAGGTTCCCCTATCTCCATTTTGACTCCAACAAGAACTTTTGTTTCCCCCAGAGTAACCATTGCAGAACCTTCCGCATTCTTTATATAGCCCTGCTCTATGCTCAGTTTTCTGAAATCCTCAAATCCTCTTCCATCTTCTCTCTTGCCCTCACTCACCATTTTCTTGACATATTCCACATCTATTTCTGTAATCATTCGCTCACCTCAAAATTTTCATATTTCTTTTTCAGTGCTTCTTTCTGTTTCTCGTAAATTAATTTGCATCCCTTTATCGCCAGATTTAGGGCCTGTTTGATTTCATCCTTGGTTATCAGACCGTCCATCTGCAGCAGATACAGTTTGTTCTTTCTTGGTATGTATGCTATCGGCAGATCCACCTCTCCTTCGCAGTCCTCTTCTCCAGCAACATCCAGAACTATCTGGCCGTCAACCTTTCCTGCGGAGCATGACGCTATAAGGTCTTTCATGGGTATTCCTGCATCTGCCAGAGCTATTGAAGCTGCATTCAGGCCAACGCATCTCGTGCTTGCATCTGCCTGAAGGATTTCTATGAAAATTTCTATCCCCGTCTTTGGGAATTCCTCTGTAAATATTACAGATTTTAAGGCCTCCTTTATTACCTTGCTTATTTCGGTACTTCTTCTGCTTGGCCCCGGCCTCACTCTATCCGTAGTGGAAAAGGGGGCCATGTTGTACCTGCATTTTACATATGCCTTCAGCGGGTCTGTTAAGTGTTTGGGGTGCAACTCTCTTGGTCCATAAACTGCTGCAACAGCCATTGTATTTCCAAGTCTGAAGTATCCCGAACCTTCTGCTCTTGGTATAACTCCGGCCCGCGCCTCTATTTCTCTCATCTCGTCCAGTTTCCTGCCATCGGGTCTCTTTCCGTTCACTATGATTTTTCCTTCACTCATTCTATCACCTCTTTCCCGGACTCTTTATCAAGCATCTCGCTTATCCTGTCCGTAAGTCCCTCAGTATGGCTTTCCCTTTCCACCATCAAAACTGCTTTAGCCGCCAAGGTCTCCTTTTCTCCTTTTATCCATACCAAACCATTCTGCCCCACTATAATGTGGCATCCTGTTTTTTTCTTTATCATTTCTATCATGCTTCCCGACCTTCCAATGAGACGGGGAACTTTTGCAGGAGTTATCCTTATTATGTTTCCTCCATAGAGTTTCCTGCACATTCTGTCCTTCATTGTAAGCTGGACATCCTTTCTTTTTGTTACCTTGTTTATTCTCACATAAACGACGTCCCCAACATCAAAATAGTCGGTTATATCGCTCCTCGTCAGGTCTATAAACTCTTCAGTACCTTCGGATAAAGGCAGAAAACCTATATACGGCGAATTTATATCAACCAGCCAGGAGGAAATCTGGACATCGCTGACTATTCCTATCACTCCGTCTCCCTTCATGGGTATATAAATGCCTGAAAGCGGGACAACACTGATTATATGCTCTTTAACTTTTACCAAGCCCAATATTTTGCTCCTTATTTCTCCGTCCTCTTTGAAACTTCCGTACCCAGGCAGAAAATCTATACCTTTGGCAAGAAGTTCTCCGGGGACAACAATATTTTTTTCTTCAACCAACAATTCGCTATCACTCATATTAACACCTCATTATCAAGATTTTTTAACTATCTTTGCTTCAGCTTCTCCTTTTGTTAAGGAATTCAAAAGATTATAAAACTCTCCCTGCAGTCCAGCAGGTATTTCTATGGTTGCAACCCAGCTTCCATCATTCCTCCACTCATCTTTTTTCAGCTTTCCAAACTCTGCCACCTTCCCGTATGCTTTTCCTGTATACTGTGGCGGGATTTTAACCATAATTTCGAGAGATTCTATGCTTATGGGTATCACTGCTTTTATAGAATCAATTACGCTCTCAATCTGTGCCTCAGCAGGCTTCATCTCATCTATCCTGACTTTTGCCTCTTCCATCGCATTCATAATTCTTTGGGGAGTGTGCGGAACGTTTCTTTGAGGGTCTATTGCCCTGCGAGATATTATATCCGCTATTTCCTTTCTTTTCCTTTCCCTCATTTTCCTTCTCTGTTCTGTTGTAAGCTGAACCTCGCCTTTTCTTATTATATGAAAGGCAATCTCTTTGAAATCGGAAGTGCCAAATGCCTTGTTCAAATCTTCGGAGGAACATTTCTCTCCCTTTGCAGAATCCTCAAAGACCTCTGGTATTACAACAAGCTCCTCAAGCGGAACCTCTATGCCCCTTTTTACATCTATTGCTCGGTAAGGGTCCACCAGTATCTCAAAATTCTTGTCTTTATATCTTAATCTGGCTATAACTGCCTTTTCCACAGAAATGGACATAACATCCCCACAAATTTACCAATTAAAATCTTTTAACAGTTTTATTTTTTCTTTGCCCTTGTAGTTTACAAGTCCCTGCTTGTCTATTACCGCTATTTCAATACTTTCTTTTTTCAATTCCTTCTCTGATTTTCTAAGGGCCTTTAATGCAAGAGAAATAGCTTTTTCTCTGCTCATGTTTTCTTTCCATTCCTTCTCAAGAATCTTTCTTGCTGTTCCCATTCCCCTGCCAATTGCTTGTGCCTTCCATTCAAACATAGAACCTCCGGGGTCTGTTTCAAAAAGCGATGGCTTATCGTTAACTCCTGCTATAAGAAAAGAAACTCCCATCGGTCTCAGGCCTGCATATTGCGTGTGCAACTGTTTTAAATCAGAAATGTACTTGGCCAGTGTCAGCGTGTCTATTTTTTCGTCATAAGTTATCCTGTGTATTTGTGCCTTAATCCTTGCCTTTTCTATAACAACTCTCGCATCTCCAAGCAATCCTGAGGATACAACCCCCATATGTTCGTCTATTTGCTGTATTTTCTCATTAATAGAATCTTCAGCAGATAACTTGTTAACATGCCTTGCAGCTACAAGAACCACACCATCCTTGAAGATTACACCCACTGATGTAGTTCCTCTCTTAACCGCTTCTCTTGCATATTCAACTTGGAATAATCTGCCTTCGGGTGAAAAAGTTACGATAGCCCTGTCATAACCCATTTTCCCCATATCAGGCATTATTTCCATAAACTCACCAATAATAAAGAACTTTTAGTATTAAATATTTAAAAAGGTTTCTCTTCTCCAAAATAAAACAAAAGGAAGGGGAATCTTTGCCCCCTTTGTTTGGCCTTTACTTGGCCAATACTATGTCTATTGTTGAAACGTTTATGTTGTCTCCTTCTTCTGACTTTATTTCATCTGTTCCTATGTCTATGCCCTTTATCTTTGCATCGTTTGCAAACCTGTTCTTTGTGATTTCTGCCACGTCCACTGCCTTTGAAATGGCTTTACCTCTGGCCTTTATGTGTATCTCTTTCAGCCCGTTGTTGAACTGAGTCACGCAAGCCAGGACATAAGACATCGTAGGTTTCTTACCCACGAATATCATGTTTTCGTCTGCTTTCTTCTGCTCTGCCATTTTTTGCACCTCCGTGTTTGTTTATTTTTTGCAAAAAACATGAGATTTCATCTCAATTTTCTGCTTTTACTTTGCAAAAAACCTGAGATTTCATCTCAATTTTCTGCTTTTACTTTGCAAAAAACCTGAGATTTCATCTCAATTTTCTGCTTTTACTTTGCAAAAAACCTGAGATTTCAAATCTCAGCGATTTTTTGCACCTCCGTGTTATTTTTTATTTTTGATTTTTGTTGTAAGTCGTTACGACTATAAAGTAAATTATTGTTTCTTTAATGAACTTTGAAATATTTAAAAGTTACTCATATAGTAGTGGTGGTGGTTTTTCCACAACACGCTTCCTTTACAACATTCTCGTCATCACTTCCTAAGGCACAACGTGCCGTTTCTGCATCCACATAATCATCAGTAACTATAGAAAGGCCTGAACCCTCATTGCAGCCACCTGCAGTTATAAACTTGTTACAGCCACTTCTCAAGTCTGCTTGACACTTGAGTGTACTTGAACCTCCTGGTACAATGTTGAATATGAAAGCTACCAGTACCAGAAAAACTATAATAGCTATCATAAAGTAAATAAGCGTGTTTGTTGAAATTGATATACCTTTTTTCACAGTTTTCCACCTCTAAGATGATATTTTACAGGGACAAAATCTCTCTACGCTACCCGAACTGGAACATTCAAAATGATTAGGAGGCGTATCGATAGATGCCGTTCCGTTCAAGTAGAAAAAGTCAGTAGGAGTTGAATTGTATGGAGCAAGATTATTTGTACTGTAAGTTGCTTCATTGCAATTGTAACCCTGACTTAGCTTATAAAATTTTTCCTGAAGATCGCAATTTGGTTTTGTTTTTTCTATCATATCTGCATCACATACCATGCCTCCTGCTGCATTACATGCATCATCACAGCTCATTCCACTTGGAGCATTTACCCAGCATCCATAATATTGACTGACTTTCATCCATTTGCCACCATTATTTTCGCATAATAAATTCTGACATAATACATCTGAACAGCACCCATTTTCTGTCTCGTTCCAAAATAAACCTTCTGGACAACATATTGAATAAGTGATATTCAATTCATGTTTTCTGTAATTATTGTCATCCTCTTTAAAATTACAACCTTCACATTTAGATTTAACTCTATTCCCACTCGCCCACCAATCATTTCTGCTCTCTCCTTGACTCCATATTTTATATGTACCGGGTTTAAGCCTGGGTATAGGTTCGGGACTCCATAAAAATTGGTATCGATACCAATCACACCAAAAACCATCTTCCACCATCTTTGTTGGCTTTATGCAACACCCCTCTACATTCCATTCCATACAATTAGGGAAAAAATTATCTATAATATTTCCATCTGAATCATTAATTTCGAATTCAAAATTCGCCCTATTTTCTCCCGCAGCACACGTAGGACCACCATCTTCGCATTCAAACCTGCTGTATAAACCTAAAACATAGCATTCCCCTCCCTCAGCGCCTCCTAAAATATTGCATTCCCAATTGCCTTCTATTGATACCCTATAAGCCCATCTTTTTCTTCCTATATAGTTTACTTGTTCATATATAGGTTCAGACAATCTCTTTGCTCCGGTTGAAGAGTCAACTCCAGGGCATAAACTCTCTGCTTCTTTATAAGATTCTGCTAATTTCTCTGCATCACTCATAGCCTTTTCAATTCTTCCTGTAAAATCAAGTTTTCCCAATGTGCTTATTGCTATACCCAATACTATAATGACTATTATTAAAGTAATGATGGTATAGTGGGGGAGAGTACCTTTCATTTTAATCCACACATATAAATTATATTTTTACACTATTTAAATTATTTTTTAATATCAGGGGAAACAACAGCATATTTCCGAAGGATCACATGAGCAGCAAGATGGTACAGTAGGACCTTGACAGGGACCCATTCCTATACAATTACAATTAGAACAACTCCTGCAAATTCCACTAAAATCACAGTATCCTGTATTACAATTACCACTACAGCAAGGTTGCCCTATTCCTCCACAAGATACACAAATACCACTTTGACACTGAAGATTTGAAGAATCGCAGCTTGTTCCTCCACAGCAAGGTTCTCCTACTCCTCCACATTCACAATGTCCGTTCTTGCACACAAGATTACTTGCACAATTACCCTGACAACAAATTTCTCTATCATAACCACAGTTTTTACAGCCACTATTTGTACATGTTTGAGGGGGTTGATCACTTGGACAATTACAGTTTTCTGTGTGTTCACAATAGCAATTCTTATTTTCACAATTTCCAGATTCACTTGTTTGGGTATACCAAGTGCATGTAGTTCCAGAACAAATAGGTGACGGCCTAGAGGAAAGACATTCACCCTCTTGAGTTCCTCCACATAAATAACTCACACTTCTAGTAAAATCTATTGTATCTTTTATAGCAAAAGTTATACCAAGCTTTTCAAGACTGTCTGTAGTTACAACCCTTCTTTTTAAATCATTGTCTCTTACTGTAACATTCACAATAAAACCTATTACATACTGGGGATGATTATTAGTGTAGTCCATTTCTAGCAGATGTATCTCCCATTTTTCATCAGAATTACTTTCATCAGCTGCTATTTTTTTCAACTCTTCCTTTATTTTTTCTTCCGCCTCAATCTCAGTTAGTTGTCCATCGCCGTTACACACTTTTACGTTATCCAAACTGTTTTTTAACTTATTGTTTAATCTTGTTCTAGAATTTTCAGTAAAATCTTTTGCATCTTTATATAGCAACATATATCTTATAGGAATAGTTGCATTTATCCATACATTCTTTTCTATTAGTGTATGGTTGAGAATTATACTAGATAAGTTTAATTCAGTTATTTTATAGGAGAAATTAAATCCATTTAAGCTTTCTTCCATTTGAAGTGGAGTAATGTCTTCTATTTCCGTATATTCGAGGTTTGAAAAATAATCCTGAAAAGTTTCATTTGTTCTTTCTGCGATCCCTTCTACAACCATGTTTTTTGATGGTATTTTCTCATCATCATGATCCCTCCAACAGACATGGTCATATACGCTACCATCTATACTTGTTCCTGTGCATCTATCCCAAGATTTTTTATAAATAGTACCGTTTAAGCCATTTTTATAAGCGGCATATGCTCCACTAATCAACAAACTATTCTCCAAAAACTTTTTTTCAGAATCAAAATGAAGCTTATCTTCCATTAACTGTTTGTCTTTAAATGTAACTTCTACTGTCAAACTACTTGATAATTTTTCTGTAAAAATAAGAGTTGCTACAACACTACCGATTGCAACTGCTACAAGGATTACCCCTATAACTATACCTATAAGGCCTTTTCTCATTATGATTTCCTCAAATTAATTGTTTTGCATTTACCCTCTGGAATAGCAATTTTTCTAAAAGCAACTGCATGAGTAGAGGAAGACGTTCCAAACTTCTTATCTCCTATTTGCAGCATTACTTCATTTCCGAGCATATTGTTTTTCTTGTTTAATATATAACTCTCTATAGTATCATCATAGGTGATGCTATACATAGATAACATATTTCTCATTTTATTGTTATCTTGGGGATAGTTACTTTTTTGATCTAAAAATGTGTTAAACATTATTTCAATCTCTGCAGGTTCCTCTACGACGGTCTCTATCCTTTGTTCAAGATTTGCAAACCCCAAGGCAACCATAAGAAGAACAATTACACCAAAAACAACAGCCATGAGCATAATAACTATAGAAATTAAAGGTATTATAAACCCCTTATTTCTTTTTTCTAACATTTTAATCAACTTGTTTATGTATCAGCACAATTTAATGTTGGTCTTAATTTTTGTCCAACTTTCTTATAGGTTATTGAACATTCTACTGGCGTGCCTATGTATTGAGATTGAGCTTCAAGAATGGCGTTAGATAATTTTTTACATACACCGCCCTTTTCACATATTTCATTTCTCTTAAATTCTATTTTTAAATCATAATCCTTATCTGGCACTGTGAATTTCTTTGTAAGTCCCCCCTTTACCCAAGCTCTTTCTGCCATACCAGTCAAATAAATCAAAAGATCATCTTTCATAGATATAATGCCTACAGAAATTTTACCTTCATGAACTTCAGTTCCATCGTTATTTTTTATGGATACAGGAATTTTAAAAAATTTATATTTTCCTATACGACTTTTTCTTCTATATCCAAATTCCCATTTTTCTCCTGTATCTATATCTTCGACTTCAACATAATATCCAAAATCTGGTAGATAAGCGCAGTCGAGCTCTTCACCACCATCTGCACTATCCAAAAGAGTTCTATTTAAAATTCCAGTTTCTCCAGTACTTAAGCAGTTTCTGGAAGTTATAATCTTGTTAAAAATATAAATTTCTCCTAATTTCTTTGAAGATATTTCATAGCCTTCTGTTTTTTGTTCAAAGGCAGCAAAATAATGAAAAACTAGAAATCCTACTGCTATAATAAATATAGCAAATGCTATCATATACGACAAAGACAGATATCCCTTCATGTTATTCACTGATTGTTATTTCATTACCAATTTTTTTTATGTATATATTCTTCCATTTGTCTGTATTACAATCTATAGATGGAGGGGCTGTTAGCTTTATGTCTTTGAATATGAAGAGCCCATAATTACTTTTTCCTAAATATTCCACTTCAGATTCCACGTACGAATAATCTGGATAAAAATCTATTTTACATTTCAGGGGATTTAATTTTATAATTACTGTTTCATTTTGAGGACTTGCAGAAACTAAATTTATGGCGCTTACAATCCTTTGTGTTAATGAATATGCACTTCCAAAAGCTATTTCACCTGTGCTTTGAACACCCATTATTATAGGACCTAGTGGATAAATGAGTAGAAGAAGAATGATAAGGAGACTGGCCAATATTATCATCATGTACCTTGTCCATGTCCCAGCCATTTTATCACTAACACTTTTTTATATTAGAACTGGTAGTAGAATCTATATCAGACTTATCTGGCCATTTAGAACCACTACAAAAATTATATTTTCCTGGTCCCTCTATAGTTTTTACGTAGCATAATTCTATGTTCCCAGAACCATCATCACGTACCATAATTTCTACATAACAGGGGTCTATCATCCAAAAAGGCTTTAACTTAGCAATAGCTTCTGGCTTCACAGAAGCTCTACTTGGGCTTTTTCTTTCTAATAAACCAAAACATAAATCATTGTCGCAACGATCTTTAACTATACCCAAATCCCACAAATCCTGTTCATTTTTTATTGGATCTATTTCAGGAAGATATGTTTTATGCCATATTGCCCACAAGGGGTCGTATCCCATAGTACCTCCAATAATATCCTTTTCCACTTTTTGAGGAAGATTTATCTTTACAGTTTCTGAACAACCTGTTTCTCCTGCTTCTATACAATTATATACTGTATTTATGGCTTCTCCTAACTGCGATGCAGAAGCTCCTACAGCAAGACTTCCTGCTGCAAAACCAGATACGTTAAGAGCTTCAATAATCACAAATATAATCAAAAAGCCCACTACAACTTCAAGAAAAGTTTTCAAGTGCATCTTTACAAATCCTTTTTTCATTTCCCTACCCTCCATTTATCAATCATATCTGATATAATCTTTATTTCTGGCACCACTTTTGTAATTATTAAAATTAAAATTGCTAAAATAGCTAAAAAAATCAATATTATCATAATTTTTCCTGTTAGTGTATTCCATGATAAAAATCCCATAGAATCACCCAAAGTTTGGTTTACCTCCTTTGAGAAGGTCCCATATAGCTTCTACTGTAGTGTCGATTTTACCTCCTAATAAAACAAAAAACAAAAAAATGACAGCAATTACAATCAAGGCAATTACGATTATATAAAGAACTGACGGAACACCACTAATCCCTTTCATGTTATCATATCACCCATTTTTTTGAATACGTCTTCTATGCCTTTGAAAGCATATCCTTCTCCCTGTTTCAAAATAAGAATGCTTATTGTGATAATTATAAGTATTATTACAAATGCTAGAACAAACCACAAAACATGCGAAGCTCCCTTTTTCTTTAACATGAACACACCGATGGCATAGCCCAAGCAGTCCAAGGACTTGTTATTTTTATGCTACAATAAATATCACAGGGAAAATTTGAAATACTGGTTGAAATTCCATGATATTTTCCAAACAAAACAAAAAGCACTACAGATATGAGCAAAAATGCTATAAAAATTATAATTATAATAGTCATTTTTTCCATATTTTTATTTTATTTCTGTTAAATATAAAATTAAGTTACTGAAGGTTTCAGTTTAGCCATGAACTCAAAAAATGACATCATATGAGGTGCAAAAAAAGAAAATACAATAATGGCTATTATTATAAACAATATAATAGTTAGTATTAAATGTATGTGTTCCATAGTCATCACTTATGTGGGGAATATTGGCTCCGGCTGTGGGGTTCCCCATGCAGCATTGTATAAAAATATTACAAAAAGTACTATAACAATTCCTATAGCAATCCCAAGTATTATTTCATAAAGACCGAAACCCAATAGAGTTCCTTTTCTCATTTTTATCACATCATATAGTTAATATCACACTTATCAAAGGCACAAACATACTATATGTAGATAATACACTAAGTGTATATATTATCAAACCTATTAATATAGTCCATCCTGCAAGTTCTCTCCTTATGATAACATCTCCAGGCCCATTATCTATACCAGATATAAGAAAAGATAGCAGATAGCTTATTTCCAACATATATATGCCCACCACTAATTGAAAAATTCCTATAGATGTTATTGCTCCCATCTTTCCCCACCCACCAATCATTATGTTATCTAATCCTAATCCTCCTACTCCACCGGTTCCTGAAATTTTAAGTGTTTCCAATGTTGCCCCCAAGGATGAAAATATCATCATCATTATTGCTGTCATAGTTACTGTTACTCCGCTTATTAGTGGTGCTATAAACATTCCCAAGAGTTTCATACTCGATGTAGTTTCACTTAACATATCATTCAAATTTTCTTCTATGTTATGTACCTGTTTAACATAGCGGGATATGGATATAGCACTCAAGGCAGCGTTTTTAACACCTTTTTTTGCAGCTTCCAATATTATTTTCATAACATTTATCACGAGTTTGGAAGGATATTCCCAAATAGCGCCACATTTTTTGTCAAATAAAGCTGCTTCCAAAGCAAAGTTGCCTACCTTTATATTTTTAAGAGTTTTTTTGAAAAGTTCTGAAATACCTAATTCGGGATTTTTTTTCATAGTTTGTTCCATTGCCTTTTCCAGGGGATTTCCTAAAGCCAATCTGTTTCCCAATTGAAACAATACTTCACCAAACTCGTCCTGTATTTTTTTGATTTGATTTCTGAGTCCTATTTTCTTTTTACTTTCTATTATAAAAACAGTTGCAAAACCTAATCCCAAGCCCCATGTTATTATAAGCGACCCCATAAGATTTAGAAAACTTGTTGGGGATTGATCTGTCATCATTATTCCAATTCCCAAAATTATAATTGGTAAAGAAACAATTAGACCAATTGGCCATAATGATATGTATTTTTGTTTTCCAAATAATTTTATTTTTAATTTTCCTATGGGAGAATATTTCGGGTGAAGTGATGTATCTACTGTACTGTATCCTATTGGTCTACGTCTCAAAATCTCATAACTTATTATAAAAATAATCAATGGTAAAATCACATCATAACCTATTACTAAAAATATAGGTTCAACTGTTTCACTAAGCAACAACATCAATATGGGAAACAATACCAATACAAGTATGGGTAATGTAATTCCAAGAGCAAAAATTACCATGATGGGTGTTCTCAGGGATTGGGAATAATGTTTCATTTTTTCCTCTGTTCCCTTTAAAATAATATTTACTGCTTCATCTAGCATTTGATGTCTTTTGTTTTCTGGTTGTTCTAGACTTGTATTTATCAATTGGATGGCCTCTATGAATTCCTTGTTTGTCTCCCATCTCTTAAGATATTCTGTCATGGCATCATATATGGTTTCATAATTTCTTGTTTCAACATCCCATAATATTTTTCTGAAGTCATATGCAAGTGGTCCTGAAAGATTCTTTGCAGCAAATCTCACGGCCCCTTCAAGTTGTGGAGAAGTTCTCATGTATATTACCATGTAAATTATGGCTAGGATTATTTCTTCTGATGCTTTTATTCTGAAATTATCTGCTAGAAATTCAGGGTATTTCGTTAGAATAAAAATTGATGCAATAGATAAAGCAAAAAGAATTAAAACCATAGTTAAACTGGCTCCCATCAATCCAGATAATATAGTCAAAATTAGTATAATAATAGCAGTTAAGATAGCGAAAGAAAACGCTCCTTTAGGTGTAATTTTTAAATGAGCAAAATCTATTGCTTTTTGCATCTTTTTTGCCATGTCCTTATCTGGCTGTATATTGAGAAATTCTGAAAATTTACAAAGTTTTTCATATAAGGATTTTTTTTCTCCTAATTCTTCCTCTTTGAATCTTTTGAACTCCCTACTTTCTACTTTTTCTAGATTTTTGGATTTATTGTATTCCGGGATCGCCTGCTTGAGAATTTTTTTTATTTCCTCTATTCTTTTTTCTTTCTCCGTTGGGGGTGTTTTCATAATTAGAATATGCCATTCTTTTTATAAATAATTAGAATGCTCTTTTTTTCTTTATTTCATTTTTAGCCCATTCCTCCCATTTCCTGTAAACCCTGTCTGGGTCTATTGAGCCGACTTCCCTTTTCACTTCATCTGAAATTATATGAAACTGTTCA
>CAYYYO010000006.1:0-6994 GCA_964476295.1 uncultured archaeon
TATTATGCGGTGTGTGGGGATAGACCTTGCGGGGCTGGAGACAAACGAAACCGGATTCTGTGTTCTCGACTCTGAAGACAACAGAGACAAGGTTCGCGTCAAGAGGCTTCTTTCGGACAGGGAAATTCTCAACGAGATTGATGAGGTTAATGAAGAGAGGAAAATAGATGTCATAGCAATAGATGCTCCCTTCGGCTGGCCAGAGCAGGGATACTTCCGCAGGTCTGACCTCCTGCTCAAGGCCCGCGGCTTTTCCCCGCTCTCTCCCGTTTTTCCCGGCATGAAACCGCTCACCCGCAGGGGCAAGATGCTTTCAGAAATTCTCAGAAAAAGGGGTTTTCAGGTGATAGAAGTGTTCGCAAAGGCCTCAGAAAAAATTTTAGGCCTTGAAAGAAAAAAAGCGGTGAACAAAGACGAATACGATGCACTCATATGTGCCTTAACCGGGAAGGCCTACCTTCAGAAAAAGTATGAGGACCTTGAAGGGATAATAATACCAAAGTAATATACATTAAATTTTGGTTACTTGAATATTTATTTTTGAAAATTTTCACTATTCAGTGGTTTGAAAATTGTTAAATATAACTTATCCCAAAACGATAACATGCCTGATAAGGTTCTTGTCAATGGATTTGGAACTGTGGGCTCTAGAATATCCCACCTCCTTCTCTCTTTAGACATCCCGGTTGTTGCCGTTAAAAGAACTGCAAACTTAAATGACATAAAGACCCGTGAAATGCTTGATATTTACAGGGAATTTGGAGAAAAAATAGAAATTTACATGTCAGATGGAGATGACTACAAAGAAAGGGTAGAAGGTTTTAAAGAAATTGGATTTGATGATGTTCGGCCGCTAAGCGAACTTGATTTTGACGAAATAGGATACATAATTGACGCATCCCCTAAATATATGGATGAAAAAAATTATGAAAAAATATACAAACATCATCCTGACAAAAATTTCATGCTTCAGGGTGGAGGAGATGAAAGAAATGTTTACTCATGCTACCTGAGTGCTCCAAATGCTAAAGGTGCGACAGAATTTGAAGAACTTTCAAAACACAACATAAAACAGGTTTCATGCAACACGACCTTTGGGGCCACTGCAATAGGTCTTGTGCTGGAAACAGAAAATCCTGAAAAGGTATCTTCTATAATTGGATACTTCATAAGGAGGGAGAGAGATTCGAACACCAAACCCGGCAAACCTTTTAAACAGGCAAAAGGACCTGAAACAAAATTCAACACTCATCACGGAGAAGATATTGAAAAGGTTCTTCCACAATTATCACACAAGATAAAGCCCACTGTAGCTCTGAAATGCCCCTGGGAACATTTTCATGAAACTGTCTTAAACATTCAGTTTAACGAAGAATATGATTATGAAAATGTAGAAAACACATTTAAAAATTATTCGAGGTCTGTAACACTTGAAAGCAATTTTGACATGGGAGATGTTATAAACAAAATAAATGAAATGAACATACCTGATGCAGATTGCCTTTTCCCATTGTACCATCTAAGAAAAGTCAATTCTAACACACTTGAAATAATTGGTTTAACCCCGCAAAGAAGCATAGTTGCCCCAAGTGCAACAGATATGGCAGTAAAGAAAATTTTAAAACCTGATGCAACATGGGAAGAAGCATTTGATTATGTGAACAAAAAAGCAAGATGGCATGGATACAGGTTTGATACTTTAAAAGATAAACTCAAATACAAACTTTCTCCAGAAATTTGAAAAAACCATTTTATGCCAAATTTTTGGTTAAATATATATATCATCTGAAAAGAATTTTTATTTATGAGAAGAGTGTGGGGAATTCTGCTGCTCTTTATATTGGCAATAAGCGGTTGCGTATCTGAAGAAAGTTCAACAGGAGGTGTTTTTTTGGATGGAAAAAACGTTCTCATGATAATAGCTCCGGAAAATTTCAGGGATGAAGAGTTTATGGAACCAAAAGAAGTCTTGGAAAACTACGGGGCCACCGTGACTGTGGCATCCAAAGGGACAGAAAGTGCAAAGGGAAAACTTGGGGCAATAGTAATGGTTGATAAAGACATCAAAGAAGTTGATGTAAATAACTACGATGCTGTGGTTTTTGTGGGAGGACCAGGCGCATCCATTTACTTCAATGATGAGATTGCCCAAAATATAGCAAAAAGTGCTTACGAATCGGGGAAAGTGCTGGGTGCAATATGCATAGCCCCTTCCACTCTGGCAAATGCTGGAATTCTTAAAGGCAAAAAAGCAACGGCATTTCCTTCAGAAAAAGAGAACCTCGAAAACCATGGAGCAATATACACGGGAGCAAATGTTGAGGTGGATGGAAATATTGTCACAGCAAATGGACCTCATGCTGCAGCAGAGTTTGGCGAAAAAATAGCAGAGTTGCTAAAGGATTAGAACCTATGCCATAATTCATCATCCAGTTCCCTGTATATATCTTCAGGACTTTCTTTTTTATTCTCCTCTAAATTATCTCTGATTTTTATAGTATCTCTCATCGCGTGCTCGCTGTAGTATTTCATAATTATATCTTTTTTCATTTTCCAGTAATGAGTTCTCCAATCTCTTCCATCCGGAAGCATGTAGATTTCTCTTTCTGTCGTCAATATACCTTCCTCTTCAAGTATGTAGAACAACTGCCTGTCCGCGGGTTCTAACATGTTATCAATTATCCTGTCCTCAAAACCAAAGAAATTCAAAACATGCTCCGCATCTTTCATTGCCTCTTCTAAAGGCAAACCCGTGCGGTTTGAAATTGCCCTTGAAAGAATTTCCAAAGTAATTAGGGGGTCATCATTGTTAGAATAAGAATTTCTTGCTTCTGGGGGTTTGGCCACATTTTTTGTTGTCAAAGAATAAGAGCTTAATTTTGAGGAATACGATAAAAGACTCATCTCTGGCTTAAATTTTAAATCATTTTCAAAAATTTTTTTTCTCATCCCCCACCGCCCAAATATAAAGAGAATATACTTTATAAAGATATGTATTGTTGGAAATACATTTGTCTTCAAAACTTCGGCAGAAAACTAATTTTTATATAAAAGCCATAAGATAAATTTATGAAAAAAATTTTACTGTTGATATTATTTATTTTATTTCTGCCCATTTCTCAGGCGATGGGAGAAGAAATCAATCCTCAGGAAGTAGGGTACCTCGAAGCTGAGGTAAGTTTTGTTTCTTTTGTAAACTCTTCGGGAAAGGTAAACGAATTAAACCACTCTGTTTACATAATACCTGAACACTACACAAATCTGAATGTCACCGGAGGCAATTTTTCAGTAACAACAGACGTCTATGGAAACAAAGAATTAAAATTTTTCTGGAAAAATTTTGAGCCCCACGCTTATACTGTTAGAATGAAAGTTAAAAATTTTGTGAAATTCAATGGGCCGAAAAAATTGAAATTTCCCTACAATCCGCCAAAGGAAACATTTGAATATCTGAGTGAAACGAAGCATGTAATAATAACAGATGAGATAAGGGAGAAAGCTGTTACTATTACACAAGGTGTTGACAACAGTTTTGAAGCCATAGAAAGAATATCCACGTGGGTGCACTCGAACTTAGATTATGATCTGCTTTATTCTGGAAAAATACTGTCTTCAGATAAAGTTTACAAAATAAGAAAAGGTACCTGTGACGAATTCACCAACCTTTTTATTGCAATGTGCAGAGCCGTTGGGATACCTGCAAGGTATGTAGCAGGGTTAACATACAGCAAAGATGGTTGGGGATACCATGCATGGGCAGAAGTTTACCTGGACAAATGGGTTCCTGTAGACCCCACCTGGAATGAAATAGGGTGGATTGATGCCACCCACATAGAATTTGGAAAATTCCCTGACGGAGAAAATGTCAAGGTAATCGCATCTTATGTGTCTGCCCAGAAGGTCGGTATTCAGATAACACAGCCGCAGCCCTCTGTTAAAATTATAGCAAGCGGCCCCATGCCAAAAATCTTTTCAACTGATTTCAACACATACCCATCTGTTATTGGCATAGGAGAATCATCTGTTTTAACCATAAAAACTGTTACAACAGCAAATGGCTGCCTTGCAACCAGCTTGAAAACAGTTCCCCGTGTAGACAGTTCTGGCAGTCCCATAATTTCAGTTTCCGGGGAAAAAACCATTTCTGTTTGCCCAGGGGAAGAAAGGGAATCCCACTTCATAATAACATCAAACAAATCTCTTGATAGGAGATATAAATATTACAGTCTCGCTGACATATACACTTTCCTGGGAGAGCGGAAGACGATAGACCTTGAAATAGACCCGCGGGAAACGGATTATTCCAACATAGACATATGGCTTAGCACTCAGACAGCAGAAGTTGGTGATAAAATAAAGTTTTCTATTTTAACTGATTCACGTTACAAGGTATACTCCAACCTTCCTGTATCAGGAAATGAACTTATTGCAAGAGCCCCAGGTTCGTACTACATCATAGCTGCTACAGAGAAAGGGCAGGTTGTCAGAAAAGACATAGAAGTCAGAAAAAATCTGACATTTAAGATAAAAAATATTAAAAAACCTGAATTGGTGAAATGCGGTGAGAAATTCAACGTGTCCTTTACCATAGAAAATCTAGGAGAAAATTACTTTGAAATAGAAACCAACCAAAGTGACGAACTGAGATATGTGCCGGTTCAATACATAAAGACCGAGGACAAAGAAATAGAAGTTGTCTTAAAAACTGAGTTAAAAGAAAAATGCAGTGGCACAGACCAGTTCATAAATATAAGAGTGAACGACCAGAAGATTTTTGAAAAAATAGAAACAGAAAAACCGTTTGATGTGAGAGAATATGTTTTTAACATTTTTGAATACATAATGAATAATCTATCAAAGTTATTAGATTTTATATAATGTGAAAATTGTTTATTAAAGTTTCTGGGAAGTTTTCTTCTGCCATCTTGTTAAGAACCTCTGTGACGTTATATGTTACTCTTTGAAAACTTATCTCCATGTTATCCGTGTCCACGAAAACATAAGACGCTTTTGAAATGTCGTCTTTTGGCTGCCCCACTGAGCCGGCATTTATGACATATCTTCCATTGTACTCCTTAAGGAACGGTACATGACCTTGCCCGCAAACTATTATGTCGGCGTTTGTTTTTTCAAAATATCTGTGAAGGTTCTCCAGGGGCTCCATCTTAACAATTTCTCCATTTAAATAGTCATCCGGGGAACCATGAAGCAGAAGCACGTTAAATCTTCCAAGCTTTATGGTCTTATATCCGTCCAAATCAAAGAGGAAGTCCATGTTTTCTTCTGTTATAACTTTACTTGTCCACTTTATTGTCTCTGCGAGCAGGGGGTCTATTCCCTTCAGGTTTCCATCCGTCACTGCCTGGTCGAATTCACCCTTAACGCATATCAGATTTTTTATTTTTCTCATGATATTGCAAACTTCATTTGGGTAAGGGCCTATTCCTACGAGATCTCCGGCGCAGAGTATGTAATCAACAGAGCCAAAATTTTCTTTTAAATGGTAAAAAACTTCTTCGAGTGCGGGCAGATTGGCATGAATATCGGAAATGAGCATCAATCGCATAATTAATTTAAGCATCGGCCGATTTAAATTGTTTATGAACCTTAAGGAAGCCCTCTCAGGCAAGCTGAGCAAAAAAGAACTTGAACTCTTAAGAACATCTTTTGACATAATTGGCTCAAGGGACAGGGCAGTTGCAATTATAGAGGTTCCTGAAGAGCTGAGAAAAAAAGAAAAAATCATTGGAGAAGCGTTGCTGAAAGTACATAAGAATGTTGTTTCAGTCCTGGCAAAGTCTTCAGAAAGAAGGGGAAATTTTCGTTTGCGGGACTATAAACTCATAGCTGGAGAAAAGAATACAGAAGTTGTTCACAAAGAAAGCGGGTGCAGGTTTCTTTTAGACCCAAGAAAGGTTTATTTCTCGGTTCGCGAAGGGACGGAAAGGGAAAGGGTTGCAAAAGATGTTCGTTCAGGGGAAAAAATTCTTGTAATGTTCGGTGGGGTGGCTCCCTTTTCTATAGTAATTGGAAGGCAAAGCCACGCTGAAAGAATTTATTCCGTAGAGATAAACCCCGAGGCACATAAATATGCTATAAAAAACGTGCTCCTGAACAAAGTTGGAGACAAAGTTGTTCCAATACTTGGAGATGTCAGGGAAGTTTGCAAGGACCTTGGAGAAAAATTTGATAGAATTATTATGCCGCTCCCAGAGAAAGCTTATGAGTTTCTGGATGTGGCATTTTCCTGTTCCAAGCCCGGAACTGTGATATATCTTTATGGAATAATCGAAGAGAAAAACCTTTTCAAGAAATTGGAGGAAAAAATTAAAGAGAAAGCCAAAGAATTTGGAATTAAATATAAAACAACAGAAAAAAGAAGAGTGCTTCCCTATGGACCAAGAATGTGGAAGGTTTGTATTACTTTTTGTATACTATGAATATGCCAGATCGTCCTTGGGTAAAGGATGGAAAGATTTAATTACTTCGCGTATGCCTTCATTTAATTCATTGTCAAGTTTATAAAATGTCTTATCTATTAAATTTTTAGCACCTTCTGTCCAGTTTTTAGTGAGATTATCTTCCAAGTAATCTATCAGTTCCTTTTCATGCACAGGAAAAACATAGTCAACATAATTCAGGGGGCAGAACTCATCAGTTTCACTGCAAAAATAATTTTTTGGTATTTTTAATTTTGACGAGCCGAAGTAAGGTCTTCCTTTACCTGATATGTAGCAGAATTCTTCTTTGCCTGTGCAGAAAAACAAACCATCAGGGTCTTTGTATTTTCCCTTTAACATTTTTTTTTATTTCACTTGTTTCAGAATTTGAAGGAAAATAAATGAAATGGCACTTTCCCATTATTTCTTTTCTTCCTTCCCCGAAAACATTCCCTTCTATCCTTATTGGCCTGGCATCCCCCACAACATGAAAATTTTCGGCGAGAAAATCTAAAATTTCTTTTTTAGCAACTACATCTGCCACAACATTTTTT
>CAYYYO010000006.1:7094-14657 GCA_964476295.1 uncultured archaeon
TTTTTCTCTGGTTTCAATTTTTACATCAAGAACCCAGTGCCATTTTTTTGGGTTCCATGATTTTACTTTGGTTCTTTTCAACAGTTCGCATTTCAACTTTTTCTTTTTGCAGGCAGTTTCAATATCTTCCCAGAGTTTTTCTGCACCTGCTGTATCTATGCCATGATAATGGATTACACCTCCCGGTTTCACAAGATCCAGCGCCTTTGGGAGATACTCTTTTGATGAGGGAAGCAGACCCATTAAGACCCTGTCTGCCTTTTCGGGAATCTCCACAGACATGCAGTCAGCATTTATCGGCTTTATTTTTCTTGTTTTGTTAAGCTTTATGTTGTCCAGCAAGTATGAAAAGGCCACAGGATTTAACTCTATGGCATAAATTCTTTTTGCTTTGGAATGCTTGGCCAGAGGGATGGAAAAATACCCTATCCCAGCAAACATATCTACAATCACTTCGCCTTTCTTAACCAGTTCTGTTAGACGGATTCTCTCCTTGTGGTTTCCCTTGGACCACATTATTTTTTCCACATCTATCTTGAAGAGGCAGCCATGCTCCTTGTGTATCGTAACCGTGCCATTTCCCGCAAGCTTCTTGAGCTTTGGCTCGCGATACTTTCCAAAAATAGAACCCGTTTTGTACATCACAGTTTTTGTATTGGGCATGTAAAGGAGCAGCCGCTCCGCTGTCTTTTTATCCTTCTTGTTGAGAATTACAATTTCTCCGATCTTTTGGTACTTCATGATTAGTATTGGCGCTAAAAATTTAAAAAAACAAACCTTTTTAAATAGTTAAAATAAAATATCACTATAAATTGGGGATGAGAAGATGGCAAAAACTTCTCTTGGAATGGAAGAAAACCTGGAAGCTTTGCTCACATATGTACTTGGATGGATTACAGGAATAATTTTCCTGTTGCTTGAAAAAAACAGCAAGTTTGTCAGGTTCCATGCGATGCAATCAACAATAACTTTTCTCGGATTTACAATAGTCATGTTCATCCTTCTTTTCATACCACTCATTGGATGGGCATTAAACTTACTTCTCGCAATTCTTGGAGTAATCGTATGGATAGTGTGCATTGTAAAGGCCTATCAGGGAGAGAAATACAAGCTTCCGTTCATCGGCGACATTGCAGAAAAAAGGGCCTAAATACCCTACTTCTTTTTTTAACTTATTTAAATTTCTTTAAGAAATTAATTTATGGTGGAATAGGCCGGGCGATTAGGGGCCGCCTGTAAACCCAAGTCCTCTTCAGGGTGGCCGAAAAGCCTGGAGCGGCCGGGCAGTAGTGCGGACCCGTTTTTCCAACTGCGAAGCCTCGTCCTCTGGGATCACTGCTTTTATGAAATGGGTCAGGCCCGGGAGGGAGCAGCCCTAAGTAAGAGTTAGCGATGTTCAGGGGGTATCGAGGTGGAGAAGGAAATTCGGATCAATCCGTACTGTTGCCTTGGTCCATCCGGGTGAATTCCACCACTAATTGGTGGTTTATATGATTACATATTCATATGAAGAAGTTATAAATTGGGAGCCTGAAAAAATTTTTGAAATGAAAGAAAAAGTAGAAGGATGGGACCTAAAACCTATACTCACAACCCTTGTTATACCTACGTATGACAGAGGGAAAAATTACAGGAAAAGTTTAAAGAAAACTATAAAAAAGACTGCAGAACTTGTGGATACTGGTGCTGTAAATGAAGTTTTAATAATGGATGGAACGGGAAAAAAGAATAATCCTGACAAAGAATTCAATGAATTCGTATTAGAATGCGCTTCTAGATACAGCGATGATTTTAACAACCAGATTGAACTTATAAGAAAAAGTCCAAGTTCAAGAACACTTGCAAAAAGAGGAGAATTTCCGTTCAGATATAAAATATTCAACCAGAAAAACCCGGAATATTACAGAATTTTCATAGAAGATATAGGTTTTAAACTTGATGGAAATAAGATTTCTGAAAAGGACATTCAACAAGGAAAAGGAAATGCCTTAAAATTCTCTGTGCCAGCAACAAAAGGAGATATAATATGCTATAATGATTCTGATATAAAAACTTATGAGCCTTTTTACGTTACAGGACTTCTGATGCCATTCTTTCTAAAAGATAAAATCACTTTTACTAAAGCTACGTATATAAGAAGAAATAGTGTAGGAGAACTCGGAGGAAGAATAAAAAGACTCGTATATCAACCTTGGGTAAATGCACTTGTAAAAAGAGGTAAGTTTGCAGGCTTAGAAAACTTAGAATATGGCACAAGTGGGGAATTTGCAATAAAAAGGGATTTAGCTAATAAGATAACCTTTGAATCAGGGTATAAGATAGAAACTTCTTTAAATACCCAAGTTTACCATGAGCTTCACGGAAACATGAATAGAGTGGCACAATCCCATCTTGGTATATTTGAACATTTTTCTTCAGATGTTGAGGAAAATAGAAAAACTGGAAGAGATAAGGCAATGGAAAACATGGCCAGAGAAATAACAGAAGTCTGGGTTGAAAAAGCGATAGAAACTGGATTAGAGTTGTCTGAAGGAGAATTTTTTGATATGTATTTAGAAGAAGTAACACCTATCATTGAAGATACGAAAAAGATGCTGGATAAATCAGAAATAGCAAAAAAATTTGGAATAAAATATGGAGAAGAACAAATAGAATTAGATCTTAAAAGATTAGAAAGATATAAACCACAGATAAAGAAAGGAATAAAAAACGCTATAGAAAGTTACGAAAAAAATGAAAACACAATACCGTCGTGGAGATATATAAAAGAACTTTGCGGATTAAAAATATATGAAGACTTTAAAGAACATTTATCAAAAGAAACAACTATATATACACTTGAATTACTTGAGGGTTCAGATCTGATTTAAGAGTGTTGGCCATGAGAGAAGAAATTTCTTTTGGAATTACAATGGTAATTATTTTTCTAATTGGCTTTGGCCTTGGAACATTTATGGAAAAGCCAAAGGTGGTTTTTGAAGAACAGATAGAAGAAAATCCCGTGCCTCAACTTTATGATTCCGGGAAATCGGAAGTTCATACAAAACTCGTGGCAGTGGACAATGAAGGAGAGGGCGTTTTAACAGACCTGTATGTGAGGGCGGTACCGGGAAATGGAAGGCTTTTTGTTGATGTGGATAATCTGCTCTTCTGGATGGATACGCAGAAGTCAATACAGAAAGCAAAAAAAGTTGCGGAAAAATATCTTGGAAAAAAAGCAAATAACGTTGACCTTACATATATAATAAAAGCTGACAATGCAAGTGTTGTCGGTGGGCCAAGCGCAGGAGCTGCCTTTGCTGTAGCCACTATAGCTGCCCTTGAAAACAAAACTTTGAAAAATTATGTTGCGGTAACAGGCACTATAGAGGAGGATGGGACAATCGGGGAAGTTGGAGGCATACTTGCTAAGGGAAAAGCAGTGAAAGAGGGCGGCTTTAAAAAGTTCCTTGTGCCTAAGGGAGAAAAGGTTTATACAGAATATAAAAGAGAAAAGGAATGTGAAACCCTGGGCTCTCTTAAAGTTTGCGATATAAATTACAGACCTGTTGAAATAAATGTTGAAAAGGAAATAGGCATTGATGTGATAGAAGTTGAAAATATAAAAGATGTATTGGAATATATGATGTGATTAAATGATAATACTTCTTGGAACTTCACATATCTCTCCGGAGAGTATAAAAAATATAGAAAGGGTTATAAAAAAGGAGAAACCTGATTGCGTTGCTGTGGAACTTGACAGAATGAGGTATGCAGCAATGCTTTCCAAAAGGGGGTCCAAACCTCCTGGCATATTCTTGAAACTATTGGCATGGCTTCAGAAAGAACTTGGAAAAATGACCGGAATATCTCCAGGGGAAGAAATGATGGCAGCCGTGAAAATTTCCCAAAGGGAAAAAATACCTGTTTATCTCATAGACCAGGATTTTTCCGTAACTGTCAGGGATATACAAAAAATTTCTTCTCTTGAAAAAGTAAAACTCTTCCTGACAGCGATATTCAGCGGATTTGAATCCAGAAAAATTGACCTGAAAAAAGTTCCATCAAAAAAAGTTGTCAGGGAAGCGGTCAATTACCTGAAAAAGCACTTTCCTCAGACATACAATGCTGTGGTAAAAAAGAGAAATTTTTACATGTCCTCTGCTATAAAGGGGCTGAAAACAAAGTATAAAAAGCCCCTTGTTGTCGTGGGCGCCGGACATATTGATGGTCTGAAAAACCTATTAAAGGGTGAAAAAGTAAAAATAATTGGGTGAGCTGGTGGATAAAAAAGAGATAAGAGATTTATTTGTTTCCACTGTTGTTATCGGAGTTCTTTTTTCGCTTTCAGATTTAACTGTTTTAAACCTTGTTTCATCTCTGATTATTGTGGGGATTGCATTTGTTTTTCATGAACTTGCCCACAGGGAAACTGCAAGAAAGTTTGGAGCTGCAGCAGAATACAGAATGTGGCCCGCTGGACTTCTAACTGCCATTGTGCTTGGGATAGTCAGCGGAGGAAGGATAATCTTTGCAGCTCCGGGAGCAGTTTACATAAGTGCCTTGAAAATGTCCAGATGGAAAGCAGAATACAGCAGCTTGACAAATGAGGAGTATGGGTTTATTTCTGCAGTTGGCCCTCTGGCAAATATGGGACTTTCCATACTCTTCCTGATTCTTAACGCAGTTTATCCTTCAAATCTTTTTGCAATGGGAGCAGCCATAAACATATTCTTGGCTTTTTTCAACCTTCTTCCATTTCCGCCGTTCGATGGCTCAAAGGTAATGAGGTGGGACAGGAAGACCTGGCTCGTGATGTTTCTTGCATCCACAGTTGGATTTGCAGGTGCACTTGCTTTGTAAAACTTTTATTTCTCCGATCTAAAATAATATCATGGAAATTGTTTACGATATAATAGCCCTCTTAATTGTTATATCTGTTGGCTACATATCTGAAGAGAAGAGAAGCTATTTTCTCTTTCTCCTGGGTTTCCTTGTTCCCGCAGGCCTGTTAATGGGATATTTTCTTCAGGATATTATGATTTACGGGCTTCTGTTTGTTCTCGGCATTTCGATGGAGAAAATATACATAAAGTACAAATGGCCGGTAACAAAAAGACCCAAATCCGCTGATTACAAGCCTGCGAACGACTGGTTGATGAAAATCGTGGCTACATTGATAATTATCCTTTGCATAGACATGGTATCTGAGGCGAGTTTGCTTTACACCTTTAGTTCGTTCTTTTTGGGAACCATCTTATCCTTTACTGAAAGAAGGATCAGGTCTTTTCAAAAAGGTCCACGAATTTGAACCTGTTGACATCAAATAATCCTTTGTCAGTTATTTTTATTTCAGGTATCACTGGAAGGGCCATAAAAGAAAGCGTCATGAAAGGCGATTTCAGCTCTGAGCCAAGCTTCTTTGCCAATCTGTCTATTTCCTCATACTTTCGGGAGACCTTGTCAAAGCTGAGTTTGCTTATTATGCCTCCTATAGGAAGCGGCAGAACTTTTTTCATATTTCCGGAGACCGCGCATATTCCTCCCCTGCTTCTTATTATCAGATTTATTGCCCTGCATAATTCCCTGTCATCTGTTCCTACTCCTATCACATTGTGTGAATCGTGGGAAACGCTGGAAGCAATTGCACCTCTCTTGAGACCAAAATTTTTGACAAATCCCACAGATGGTTTGGAATCTTTGTAGCGGTTTACTACTGCTATTTTTAATATGTCTCTGGAAGGGTCAGAGACTACTTTTCCATACGATACTTTGGGTTCTTCAAGCTTTCTTCTGGTTATTAACTGACCATCCTGTGCCTCGATGACATTTATCCTTCCTTCTCTTGGCTTTATCTGAAATTCCTGAATTTTTTTCTCTCTTGATTTGAATTTGTTGATTGCCTTAACCATCTTTCTTTTTAAAAGGGGTTTGCCTTTCTTCGCAACCATCTTGCCGTTAATAAAAGTGCAAAGAATGTTGAAATTTTTCAGGTTGTCCACTACTATAAAATCTGCAGGGTCTCCCTTCCGCAGCAGACCCACGTCAAGTTTGTAGTGGATAACAGGATTCAGGCATGCCGCCTTGAGTATATTGAACAGATTGATTTTCTTCTTGACAGCCCTCTTAACCATTTCATTTATATGGCCTTTAACAAGATCATCAGGATGCTTGTCATCACTGCAGAGCATACACTTATCCGGGTACCTCTCCATCAGGCCGACCAGCTCGTCAAAATTTTTGGCTGCCGAGCCCTCCCTTATCTGCACCATCATGCCGATTTTTATTTTTTCCAAGGCCTCTTTCATGCTGAAACATTCATGGTCTGTGCTTATCCCCGCACCTGCATATTTTTTCAGTTCTTTTCCTCCCAAGCCGGGGGCGTGGCCATCCACCGGCTTTCCATGTTTCCTGGCAATCTCTATCTTTTTCATTGTTTCAGGGTCATTATTTATGACTCCAGGAAAATTCATTACCTCAGAGAGGAATTTTATTTCTTTCATCCTCATAAGCTTCTCTATTTCGCATGGTCCTATTTTTGAACCCGAGGTTTCCATGTCTGTGGCCGGGACGCAGGAAGGAGCTCCAAAATAAAACTTAAAGGAAACTTCTTTTGAGTTATTTATCATAAACTTTATTCCCTTCATGCCAAGAACATTGGCAATTTCATGGGGGTCTGAAACAACGGCCACCGTTCCATGAACTACGGCTGCTCTTGCAAATTCGGCTGGCGTAAGCATAGAACTCTCTATGTGGATGTGGGAGTCAATGAAACCGGGAAGAATGTAAGTTGAATAGGAGTTGTCTTCCTTTTTTATTTCGCATATCTTGCCTTTGGAGATTCTTACAGTGCCTGGGCAAATTTCCTTTTTAAGAACGTCAACAATGTTTCCAGAGATTTTCATATATCTCTTTTTGATTTAAGAAATATTAAAGTTTAATAAAACCTTTTTAATCCATCTTTTCAAATATTAATTATGCCCCTCATGGAAATTGTTGTCGGAAGGAATGAAGTTGACAGGGAAAAGTATGGTACCAAGGGAACCATTTTTCTCGGCAGGCACCTTGTTGGAGAGGGAGAAAATGCCAACATGACCAATCCCGTAATGCTTGATGTTGCCCGACCGCACGTGATGCTGATATGCGGTAAGCGCGGTTCAGGAAAAAGTTATAGCGGCTGTGTTCTTGTTGAGGAAATCCTGAAATTGCCAGAAGACGTTCGCAATAACCTTTCAGTTCTGATGATAGACACGCAGGGCATATTCTGGTCTATGAAAAACCCGAATGAAAGAGACATTACTCTGCTCAACCAGTGGAAACTCGAACCAATGGGATTTCCCGTTCAGGTTTACATACCTCAGGGGGTGGAGGAGAAGTTTAAGAAAGAAGGAATTCCCTACGACCATGTTTTCACCATAAAATCCTCATCATTTTCCTCAGCGGACTGGTGCCTCTCCTTTTCAATTTCCATTGTTGAACCTTTGGGAATCCTGCTTGACAGGACAATCAAGAGAGTACGGAGTGTGAACCCTGATTTTACAATAGATGATATAATAGAGGGTATAAAGGAAGATGAACTTGCAG
>CAYYYO010000007.1:0-13967 GCA_964476295.1 uncultured archaeon
AGATAGTACATGGGTGTGGGAAAAGCTTACCTGTTTTTTCTGGAAGAGGATTTTGACTCGCTGGAAAGGTCAGAAGGCCTAAAGCCGGACTCTACTGAAGTTAAAAAGATTCTGATGGAGAGGGCTGGGCATGGAGAGGCCTATGCTGTTGGAAGAGATAATGGCATATCTTTGGATATGATTTTCCTTCCGAGAGGATTCTTTCTGATAGATGGAAATTCGAATAAAGATTTGAGCGGGAAAGTTTACAGAATGGAACCATACAGAAGAATAGAGTTTTTCCCCGAGTACAACTACTGGGGTTCCGGGACAAAGAAGGCCTTGGACAGGATTACCAGAAATATAGGTGAAGATGTTGTTGCCTTGGGTGAAATGGGTGGTGAAAGAGGTCTATATACAGAATTTATCAGAATAGAGCCTTACTCCATTCCATTCGTGTACAGGAGGAAAGGGGACAAAACCTGGATTAAGAAGCTTGATAACTTTGTTACAGCCATCCGTTCAGACTTGACTGCCCGCGTATAATTTTTTTTGAAGATTTTCTTTTCATTTTTGGTTTGGGTTCTGGTACCAGAAAATCTTGAGAATCTATTTTCTGCTGAAGAGTTCCTGCCCAAAGATTTTCCTGAGATGCTCCTGTAAGTTTTTTTACAAGATTTCCCAAGAGATCAACTGCATAAAATTTTTTATCAACTCTTTCCAAATCTGTTTTCGGGTCATCACTAAGTCTTATTCTGCTTTCTCCTGCATACTCTCTCCACTCATATGGAATATAATGTTCTCTTGTTGCTATGCAGGATATGTATCCTGTTCCATCGCCTCCGTGAAGTCTTCTCTTGGCGTATCCAGCGGCCTTCTTTGCTTTTGTTTCAATTCTGTTCTGCGTGGAATATTCATCGGGGTCTTTGGAAAGGACAAATTCCATTATGAGTTCCTCCGGCTTCAATGAGCGTATTTCCCTGTTAAGGTCTCTTGCACATTTTTTGGGGTCTTTGCCTCCCATCAGTTCGCTGACAGTTTTTTCTACAAGGTCTTCCAAGCTTTCTGGCCATAAACTCGAGAACATTCTCAGACCTATTGGGTATACCTTTCCGTTTTTTTCAAGAATGCAACTTTTCTCATCAAGAGGCATGAAAGAGGCATCTTCAAGTATTATTTTTCCTGTGTAGGGTTTGTCTTTGAACTTTTCTGGACTGGACGTAATTAAAAGGTCTTGGTCAGCCATCAGTACCTCTGGTTCTGAGGCGAGAAGGGAGAACTCTTTTTTCAATTTAGTGTGATATGCCTGAGAAACATATTTGGAAAACCAGTTAGTGTTTTTGCTTGGGTCTGTAAGAAGCCGTGCAAATTCATTTGAAGGGTTGTTTTCTTCAATAAAAGAAGGGAACAGCCCCTTCCTTTTTCTGCAGAACCATATGTTCACATTTTGAATGCTGTCCCTGTATCTTCTGTCCCCCACTTCAACTATTATTGGGATTTTTTCGCTATGCCTCTTGCAATCGGGATGATTGCACTTGTACGTATCAGGAGAAATATTGTATTTTTCTATAACATACAGCGGCAGTTTATTTTCAAAAACATATACGTGATTATGTATCTTCATTTTTAACAACCCTCAAAAGTTTTTGGGTGAATGCCTTCTCCTTAAACTTTCTGGCCGAGTACGGATTAAACATTCCGGGAACAATACCATGATTCAGGCACCATTGGTTGAACTTAAGCCCTTCTATCTCCCTGTCTGGTCTTCTCTCCACATAATCCGGCGGGACTTTGATTTTCCGAATTATTTTTCTTGCATCCTCCAATGTTTTTTCTGCTATTATATAAGTGCTCCTCACATCATAGAGATTGTGAAGAATCTCGTTTTTGTAGAGTTCCGGGTTTTCGTAAAGTTTCCATGTATCGATTCCCCTTATCTCGCCTTCTCTTTCTGAGATTCCAAAACTTTTTTCTACATCTTTCAGTCTTCCCCGTCCTCCCAGCTTTCCTATTCTTCCCTTGTTGACAAAAAGGTAAACATCCATGTTATAAGTGAACCCGAAAAAGGTTACACCTGTATTGGCAGTGGGAATTGGGTTAAATTTGTAACCTCCCTTTCCCTTGAATTCTGTTCCTTCTTTTTTCGCAGTTTCGTAAATTTTAACCTGGTCAAAATACTTGTTGTTGTATCCCACCAGAACATCGCACCACTCATTCAGGTCTTTCTCAAGTTTTTTGGAAAATTTTTCTACCAGGTCTCTGTTGCTTGAACAGGGAACAACTTCTGGAGAGGATTCACCTAACTGCAGAAACTTTTCAGAGAACTCATCTTCCTTGCCGTGCCATCGTGGAGGAACCTGTGCATAAACCCATGCCTTCTCTCTGTTATTTTTTTCTGTGTAAAGGGACAGGAGAACTATGTCCCCATTCTTGACATTGGTTTCTATGTCAAACGACATCATCCCCACATCTTTATTTTCCTTTCCTGTGGGCTCTAAAGAATTTATGTGGTGTATGGGAGTTCCATCTGGAGTGAAACCATCCGTTCCTCCTGAATCTATATCATATTCTGACTGCCACACAAGGCCCATGTCCTGGCAGAACCTGACTTCGTATGATAGTCCGTTTCCGCTGTCAGGGTAAACTGCAAAGATGTCTTCAAGATGTCTTTTCTTTTCCAAATCTTTAAGATTTTTCCATAAAGAATTTTTCTGCGTAAAATCTTGGAGGTGGACCTTGAGAACGGCAAGTTCCTTTCCTGCAATTTTTGTATGTTTTCCATATTTCATTCCTGTTGGCTCTGGTTGAAGTTCAAGCTCTTCCAGTTTTCTTAAATTCTTTCCAAGTGCTATTCTTGATGTTATTATGTATTCCTCTGGCTTCCAATCATCGTAAAAACCAAACAGAAGTTTCCCATTGGGCTGGCGAAAACATGCAAGCATGCCATCCTTTTTCTTTTTGGCTCCAAGAAAATATCCTTTCATAAAAAGGTAATTGCTGGTAAAGGTTAAATCCTTTAAATCTAAGGTAAGTTTTATGGAATGGTTTTTACTCGAACCGCGGTGGGTTGGGAGCAGAACCAGCAGGATTTTCGATCTTGGGGGCTTTGTGCCCGAAGAAAAATTCATAGGATACAAAAGCCAAAGGAAGAGAAGGGAAGTTGTTGAAGCGTGCAGTGGATATGAAAGGAATAAGATTTTGAGCAGTTACTATGAAAAGATTGAAGAGATAGAACCCGCAGAAGTTGTTGTGCTGACCACCACGGATACTGTAAGCTTAAACCCCCCGAGGAAAAGAACAGACCTTCCTCCGACACATCCGGCAAATGAGCTTGTGCATAACCTAAACAAAAGACTTTACCAGATGGAAAAGAGCAGCTACATCGCTGTACTCGATCCCCCTTACATCCCCGCTGTCTTGGTCCCAGGACTGCCGAAGGCGAAAATTCACGAGGAACTTGGGGAATTCTACAAGCCCCATAAATTCATTTTTTGGGATAACCCCAAGAAGCAGGAAGAAAAATACCACAGAGATTTGGAAAGATTCAAGATATATTCAGAAGAGAAACCGTGGGAAGTTGAGGGTTTTCAGATTAAAGATTTTGATGCAAAAAAGGAAAAACTTTTGCTAAAGGGTTTGGAGGCATCTTCCATAGAACTTTTGTCAAAATTCATTGCAGAGAAATGCGAAGAGACATGCATTTATATTATCCCGCATTCAAGCGAGACAAAAAAGAGAATAAAAGAATGTGTTAAGAAAGAAGTTTCCGAGAGAAAAAAACTGAAAACCAAGGATATAATAACAAAAGACAGGATTTTCACACCCTCGTATCAGGAGCATAACACCTGCGCTTCGCCCATCATCAACACCCTAACCTCTTATCTTGAAAACAGTTTCGGATTCAAATACATGGAAATGGAAAAAGAAGGGGATGGAGATAAAAGAATCAGAGTAGGAAGGGAAGCAGAGCTATGTCCTTATGGATTTATGCTTTGCGAATCTGCCCCCAAAGTTGGTGACAGGTGCAGGGATGAGTTCGATGAAAATTGCATGCAGGTGAAGTTAAAGGAAATTCTTAAAAAATACCCTAATGGTGAAAAAATAAAGAAACATATGTCTGAAAATGGAATCGTTGTCCCGAGTTTGTTAACAGTGAAAAAATCCCTGGAGTTTGACTTGAACGGAAAATTAAGACCTTTTGAACTTCCATCTTTTAAAGGGGAATACGATACAAGATGTTCCTTAGTTGCATCCTCTAGAGACGCTTTCGATTATCACTTAAAAAAAGTTGGAGTTCTTGAATTCCCGGAAGAAATGGAATTTCTTGCTGATGTCGGAAAGGTTTGCCATGAGCTTATCTACAAGAGTGCTCCAATGGAGTGGAAACCTGCTATGGAAAGGGAAGGCATACTTTTTCATGAAGTTAGAGACGGCCCTTTGAAAGGAGAAGAAATAAGAATTCATGTTACTCCGGATTGTGTAATGCGTTACAGGAGTCAGGCGATTGTATGCGACTGGAAAACAGGCACTGCGCCATTCAGGACATGGCCAAAAACCAACCACAGCATTCAAGTGGCAGGTTACTCCAATTACATAGAGCAGAACAGCGACCTGAAGAGCGATTACGGGGTTGTTGTTTACATGAGAGATCCCCAGACAAAAAAGCCGAGAATAACAAAGGTGAAAACAAAAAACCTTAAAGAGGTTTTTCTTGAAAAGCTGGAAAAACTGGAGGGAAAACACAGGGAATGGGAAGAGAAGCCCGAGAAATTTATCGAAGAGTGGGAAGATTTTGGAAAGGATTTGCACCCTTACCTGAATGGTATAATCTCCGAATACAGCAAAAAGTTCTTGTAATTTTTATTAATATTCTGCAACAATTATATTCATGGCACCATGGACTGAAAAGTACAGGCCAAAAAAGCTCAGAGAAGTTGTCGGGCAAAAGGGAATTGAAGATTTTGAAAAATGGTATGAAAGCTGGAAGCCGGGAGAAAAGGCAGCTCTGCTCTGGGGGAAAACCGGCGTAGGAAAAACTGCTTCTGTTTATGCCCTTGCTGAGGAAAAAAAGTTAGAACTCATAGAAATAAATGCAAGCGATGCGAGAAATGCAGGGAAAATCGAAGAAGTGATTGGCCACTCGGCCAAACAGATGAGCTTGTTCAAAAGGGGGAAAATAATTCTTATAGATGAAGTGGATGGGATTTCAGGAACTGCGGATCGTGGAGGCGTTGGCTCTCTGATAAAGATTATAAAGGAAAGCAAGTTTCCCATCGTTCTCACGGCCAATGATGCATACAACCCCAAACTCCGTTCTCTAAGAAATTACTGCAAACTCATCAAATTTGGGCCAGTTCATCTGAATAGCATGGTTAAAAAACTTAGAGAAATCTGTAAAGAAGAAAAAATAAAATGCGAAGATTCCCTCTTGAAGAGAATGGGAAGAACAGCAGGCGGAGACCTCAGGTCGGCAATAAGGGATTTGGAAACTGTAGCAGAAGGGAAAAAGATCGTAGAAACAAAAGATTTGGAAGTTCTCGGGTACAGGGAAACCAAACAGGAAATTTTTGAAGTTCTTAAGGTGATATTCAAAACAAAGGATATAAAAAACTCCATAGGAATAATGAGGAATGTTGATAAGGACCCAGACGAAATTTTCTGGTGGCTGGAGCAAAACATCACCACAGAATATGAAGATCCCATGGAAGTGGCCAGAGCGTTTAATTACCTTAGCATAGCTGATCTTTTCAGAAGCAGAACAAGAGTAATGCAAAACTGGAGATTCAAAAAGTATATGATAGATATTATGTGCGGGGGGATATCCATATCAAAAAAGGAAATGTACAGGAAGTTTACTATATACAGACCCCCCAAAAGAATTGCCATGTACGGGTCCACCAAAGCAACAAGAAAGGATATAAAAGAACTGTGCAGAAAAATGAAAGAAAAGCTGCATGTATCATCCAAGGTTATAATGAGGGATTATTTCCCGACATTTAAGTTTATTTTAAAAAGAAAGGAATGGAAAGAAAACTTGAAAGAAGAGTTTGGGCTTGAAGATAATGAATTGAAAATAATTATGGGAAATTAACTGCTGGTTAAAGTAAAATTGTCAAATATATTCAAATGGGCTGAAGTCATATTCATTTCTATTCTCACTGGACCGGCAGGACATATTGGAGTTGTGTTTGTTATTTTAAAATAAATGCCTTTTGTTGCAAGGTAATTCTCTGTCATATTTTTTATTTCAACAAAGTCAGCCGCCAATCCTGGGCATTTCCTTTGATCAAAAGTTCTGGTAACCTGATCCTTTATGTTCCAGAACCAGAAATCTTCTTGATTTTGAAAGGGCTTGCTTAGATCTATATCTGAGAAACCTGCGAGCAGTGCCTGAATGCCTGAAAGGAAAATTACTATAAGCATTAGAGAAATGAAGAAAAATTGCCCTTTAGAGTGTGACAACCTGAGCATGTAAGACATCACCAATTTTTATAACATTGTTTTCATCCACAAAATTCTCTTTTATGAGAAAATTCACCACCCTATTGCCAACCGCATTCACTATTGTGGCTCCTTCGATTATTGCTTTGAGCTCTCCTTCCCCGCACAATTCTCCTCCGTAAAAGTTTTCCTTAACTTCAAAGACAGGGTTCCATTGAAATTTTTTTCCTAAAATCTCCTTGTCACATACAGCAATAAGAACTTCCTTTTGTGTTCTGAAAATCCTGTAAGAAAACATAAAAACGCCTAAATTTTCTTTACAAACCTTTTTGAACCGCATGCCTCGCACTTCATTTTCATAATTCCGTTCTCCTCTATGAGCTTTGTGTCTGGCTTGCCGCACACAGGGCAGAAAACGTAATCTCTCATATAGAGTTTTATTTTGTTCTCTATCTGCTCTTTGGTAAATTTTCCAAGAAAGCTTGCCCTGCCGCCGCCGATTATGCTTCCCTGTGCTGCAAGCTGCTTTGAAAGGAATTTTAAAAGATGCTGCGGTTCTCTTGAAAGAGCTCCCGTGATTTCAGAAAAGTTTATAATTATTGTATTGTTCCCCTGAATCAGAGTTCTGGGTTCTGGAACTTTGAACCTGTCTTCTGTATTCAGCTCTCTTGAAATTTTCTCCTCGGCCCTCTTAAGCAGTTCTTCATAATCCATAACTATCACTGTAAATTTATTCAGTGTTGTATTTAAGCATTAAATTTCGTCTATCTTCCTTATAGCATGTTTGGACCATGCTGATACAGTAGACTTTATTCTGTTTTTTATTTTATTTTTATCATTTAGCTCATAAAGAAAAACGTACCCCCCTTTTTTCAAATCAACTTTTTTTCTCTTCACAAGATTTTTTTTCATTAAGTTTTTCAGGGCTTTTTGCACGGTGGTTCTTTCAAAACCAAGAGTCTGGTAAATTTTTTTAACTGACTGCGATTTGCCTTTTTTAAAGAAAAATTCCAATATAGTGTATTCTGTTTTGTTCAAGCCAAGAGCACATTTTATAATATCTTCCTTCCTTATGGTCTTGCATGCAAAAGTGAACATATTACCATCTCTTTTTCAATCCATCCACTACGAAGCAGGCGTTGTAAACTGTTTCTATTCCATTCTCCCTGCAGAATTTTATTGCATTATCCGATTCGGAGCCAGGTTGCATCCACACCTTTTTTATACCTAACTTTTTGCATTCTTCCACAATATTTTCCGTGATTTCTGGCGGAACAACTGTTATAACTACATCCGGCTTCTCGGGAAGGGACTTCAAGTCGGGATAACATTTATCTCCTTCTATTTCATCGTATTTTGGGTTCACCGGGAAAACTTTGTATCCTTCATCGCGGAGTGCCCTGTAAACTCTGTATCCCCATTTTTCTGGATTCATGGAAACGCCAACAACTGCAATCTTGTTTTCCCTGTCCAAGAAGCTTTTCACTTTCCACCACCAAAAAGTTTTTTAAAGAGAGATTTTCTAAGACCAAGATGCTTTTCTATCTCGCTTCTTAACACATTTTCACTTGGTGCGCCAACAATTCTTTTTAACTCATTTCCCTCATCATCAGCAAGTATTATTGTGGGGACTCCCCTGATGTTGTAATTTTTTGAAAGCTCTTTTCCCTCTGATGTTCTTGTCCTAATTTTTTTGTATGCCAAACCGTTGTGGTAGTATTCTGGTGAAATTTTCTTTGCCACTCGTTCTGCGTCAGGGCAATGCGGACATCCGGGGGAAACAAAGAGCAGGAGTTTCATTTCTCCACCTATATGTTTCCTCTTGCTCTCTCTGCATCAAGTATTCTCTGAATTGCCAGTATGTATGCTGCAGTTCTCATGCTCACGTTCTTTTCCTTGTGTAATTCATACACTTTCTTAAAATTGTTTCTCATAATTTTTTCTAATCTTTCTTCAAGGTATGTATCCTCAAATATGTGACCGGTTTTTCCCTGAACCCATTCAAAGTAACTTCCTATCACTCCTCCAGAGTTTGTAAGAATGTCTGGTATTACTCTTACTCCTTTCTCGAAGAGAACTTCATCTGCGTCTGCTGAAACAGGCCCGTTGGCCAGTTCGAGAATGTAAGAGGCCTTTATCTTCTCCACGTTTTCCTTTGTAACCTGGTTTTCCAGTGCCGCAAGCACGAGGACATCAACATCAAGTTCAAGAAGTTGTTCATTTGTTATTTTCTCGGCATTATAGGCAGTCACTGTTCTTGACTCATTTTTAACCTTCTTTACTTCAGTTATGTTTAATCCATCGGGGCTGTAAATTCCTCCCTTGCTATCGCTTACTGCAATGATTTTGAAGCCGTCATCATAGGCCATTTGCGCGAAATTGTATCCAGCATTGCCAAACCCCTGGACTGCAATTGTAATTTCACTTTTCCCTTCTTTTTCAAGAAGTTCCTTGAAAATTATGTAACCTCCTTTGGATGTTGAAGTTTCCCTGAACTTGCATCCACCAAGAGAAAGCGGTTTGCCTGTTATCATTGCTGGAGCGTGCTTCCCTTTTATCTTTTCATACTCATCCAGCATCCATCCCATTATCTCTGGGGTTGTGTTAACATCCGGGGCAGGAACATCTGTATCTTCGCCGAAAACTTCATGAAAAGCCCTTATGTATGCCCTGCTTACTTTTTCCAGGTCTTCCCTTACCAGAATTTTGGGGTCTATCTTCACTCCTCCTTTTGCTCCTCCGTAAGGAAGGCCTGCAAGGGAATTTTTCATGCTCATCCAAAATGCCAAAGATTTTACTTCGTCTTCAGAAACATTTGGGTGAAACCTTATCCCTCCTTTTCCCGGACCTAAAGAATCGTTATGAACTATTCTCCATGCATCATAAGTTTCTCCTTCCACTTCCAGTTTTTCCTTTTTTATTCTCTTGAAAGTCAGGATTGTTTTCATCTCAACCTCATTCAGTTTCATTATTTTAGAAACCTTATTTAATGTTTTTGAAACATTTTCAAATACCATACAATCACCTCGAAATAAAATTGTGTGCTGATTTTGCAGCAATCGAACCTTCGGCTGCTGCAGTTATAATCTGGTCAAATCTGTCGCTTCCTGTTGTTATGTCTCCTGCTGCAAAAAAGCCAGAGATGCTTGTAGACATGTCTTCCCCAACAACTATTCTTCCCTTTTCTGAAAGTTTTACGCCAAGTTCTTCAGCAAGATAGGAATTTGGCTCATGTCCATACTCAACAAATATTCCATCTAACTGTAGCTCACTTGTCTCTCCTGTCTCCCTGTTTTCAAGAACAACTCCTTCAACAAGATTTTCTCCTTTAACATCCTTGATAACTGTGTTGTAGATTGTTTCTATATTGTTGGTTTTCCCTATCTTTTCAACTAACGAAGGAAAAGCACGAAGTTTCCCTCTTCTGTAGATTATATAAACTTTCTTGGCGAATTTTGCCAGAAGCAGAGCAGACATTGCAGCAGAATCGCTTCCTCCGGTGACAGCAACTATCTTATCCTTGAAGAATGCGGCATCGCAGGTGGCGCAGTAACTTATTCCCCTGCCCCTGAATTTCTTCTCGCTTGGAACATTTAATTTTCTCTTTATTCCCCCCAATGCATAAATCAAAGTTTTTGATTCATATTTTCCTCTGTCTGTTGTAACTGTAAATGTCTCTCCGTTTTTTTCTATTTTCAGGACTTCCTCCCTCTTTACCTCTGCGCCAAGACTTTCAGCATGTTCTAAAAATCTCTTGTCAAGTTCTGCTCCTGAGACTTTCTTGAATCCAAGATAATTTTCAATCTCATGTGCTTCTGTCATTAAACCCGGCCCCTTGCCTATTACAAGCGTTTTTAAGCTATACCGTGTGGCATAAACTGCTGCTGAAAGCCCAGCCGGGCCGGCACCAAGAATTATTGTGTCGTAAATTTTATTCACCCCCAAGATTTTTCTCCAGCCACTCCTTCACTCTGCCTTCCGGAAGGGCCCCTATGAACTCATCAACAATTTCGCCATTTTTGAACATCTTTACTGAGGGTATGCTCATGATGCCGTATTTCATTGCGGTCTCTCTTGCAACATCAACATTCACCTTCACAAGAATAAATTTTCCTTTATATTCTTCTGCAAGTTTTTCCAATACAGGGCCAAGCATTAAACATGGCATACACCACGTTGCCCAAAAGTCCACAACAACAGGAATCTCTTTTGATTTTTCTATAACCTTTTCCTGAAAATCGTTGTCATTAACCTCTGCTATCTCCATCTTCTCGCCTCCTAAAAATCTTTTTTTAAGTTTTTCCAGTTTTCTTTTTCTTATCTCTTCAAGCTCGTCCATACCATCACCAATCGATAGTGATTATATTAGTCACTACCATTTATATACTTTTCGGTTGTTTAGAAAAATTTACAATCTCTTTATTCTTCCCGGTCTTGGCTCGTAACAGGTTCCCTCGCTCAGAAGTTCATTTACTATTTCTTCAACTTCCGCTTCATCCAGTTTGGACTCTTCTATTATCACAGAATACTCTGCCCCTGTTCCATCATCAAGTTTTTCTATGATATTCAGAATCATATCCTTCATTGATTTTTTGTCTGTTTCCTCTTTTTCTTCGCTGACTTCCTCGCTTTCTATCATTGCTTCTGCCATTTCCGGATCTATTCCCTCGGCCTGTGCAAGTTTCTTGATTTCCTCAAGGTCTGATGTCTGTTTTTTGAACCCAAAGACTTTTTCTTTTATTTTTTCTATTTCTTTTTTCTGTTCCAGAAGCTCGGCTTTCCTGAGAATAAGAAAATTTGGGTTATCTATTTTTTTCACAACTTCGGGCATTATGTAAAGCTCTCCGTCATATTCCCTGAGCTTGCCCACCACATCGACAAGGTCTCCCTCACTTATTTTTTCTATCAGCTTCATACTCTTAAAAACTTTGGCGCGTATTGTTTCTGTTCCATCATCTATTACAAAAAAGCCGTATGTTTTGTCATCATTCATGAATTTGGTCATAACCGTGCCAAGGATTCTTGCCCTTGAGATTCGAAGACCTATAGGAGTAAGGACATAGTTGCTTTCGAAACCTTCGGCTTTCACATATTTTCCATCTATCAGCGGTTTTATCTCTGTTTTTATGGCAGTTAATCTTTTCCTTTCCATTGTTTCACCCTATATAACTTGTGTAACTTTCCTTTTCCCCTGAAGGTTTCTTTTTGCTCAGGTTTATCTCACCAAATTTTTCCTCATACCTCTTTATGTTTTCTGAAAGGATTCTTGCAAAATCTTTTGCAATTTCAGGGTCAATTATTATTGTCCTGTGGGAAATAAACATCTGGTGGTTTAGCTCGTTTCCTACCTTGCTGAATCTTGGCGTTGACTGCTGAAAATCTATGACAAACTTCTTTGGATTGTGCGAAACTGTTACAGTATCAGAGAAGAATGATGGCCCCCCATTTTCAATCTCTACCTTTATCTCCCTTTTTGCTTCCTTTTTCATTTAATCACCTCTTTATTCTGAGAAGAATTAATTTAAATCTTTTGGATATATCCTGCTCTCGGTTCAAAAAGCATTCCTTTGTTTTTCATTTCATTTATTATTGACTCTGCTGCATGTTCATCTATTCCCTCTTCCTCCAGAGCGCTTATCAGGTCAGAGACAGGTATATTTTTTCCTATGGTTTTTTCAAGCTCGTCGAGCACATCCATAACTATTCTTATTTTGCTTCTCTTTGAAGAGCTGACGCCTCCCTCTGCACGGTCTATGTCCAGTTTTCCTGTTTCCGGATCATAGCCAAGCTGTTTTATACTGGCCTTCATAAGTTTTATCGCCCTCTGTGCATCTTGTTTCTCAACCTTGTCGGAAAGTCTTATCTTAGCCGAGGCCTCGGCCAATCTTATCAAAGCTTCGAACTGCCTTAAGGTAAGGGGGACTGTTCCCCCTTCTTCGCTTGCGTATTTGCTTCTTAACTCCACGAAAAAATTTTTGCAGAGTGCCAGCGCCTCTCTTGTAAGTTTGGGGTTTACATTTTTCCTGACATACCCAATATACTTTTTGAACAGCTCCTGTTCTATGACTGGCTTTATCTCTTCTTCCGCTATTCTTGATTTTATCACATGGTCCACCAGATTTTCATCCCTTTCCTTTGTCGGAACGTCTCGGAGAATAAATTTAAGGTCAAACCTTGAAAGAAGTGTATCGGGAATGTCAATCTGCTCTGAAATGGGTCTGTAAGGGTCAAATCTTGAAAGTTTTGGGTTGGCTCCGGCGACAACAGCAGTTTGTGCCGGCAGCGTTGCCTGTATGGTGGCTTTAGAAATGGAAACGGTTTGGGTTGACATCGCTTCGTGAAGATTTATCTGGTCCTCTTTGCTCATTTTGTCAAACTCGTCTATGCATATGATGCTCTTGTTGGAAAGAACCACAGCACCGGCCTCAAGGACCCAGCCGCCCATAAACTCTTCATCCCGCGTGACTGTGGCAGTAAGCCCTGCTGCAGTAGTGCCTTTGCCTGAAACATACCTTCCTCTCGGGACAAGTTTTGAGATAAGCTTTAATAGCTGGGTTTTCCCTGCAGCAGGGTCGCCAACTATCAGTATATGGATGTCTCCCCTTATCCTTGTTCCATCCGGAAGAACCTGGGGAACGCCCCCAAACAGCTGAAGCAAAAGAGATTCTTTTATTTCTTCAAGCCCGTACATGGAAGGAGCTATGGAATTTATAAGAATGTCGTAAACCTTAGGGTCGTTTGCGAGTTCTTTGATTTTCTTTTCATCCTCCTTGGTTATTTCCACTTCTTCCAGCTCAAGTTCTATTGGTTTGAAAAAATTGCACTCAAGGTATATGTCAAGCTGTTTTGTTTTCCTCCCATTGATTCTCTTTGGCAGTTCCTTTAATACCCCCACAATTTCCAACCTTGAACCAGGGTCGCTCTTTCTTTGCATTTTTGGAGTAGTGAGGTCATCCTTGAGGAAAACCCTCAACTCACCTGGCTTTTCGCCAACTGTTTTTTCAAAGGGGTCTTCAATTATTATATACCTCGTATCATGAAGTTTTCTGTCCACAAGTTTAAAACCTCGTTTCTTTCCGCACCCGCATTCTGAAGGGTAGGTGAGCATCTTTTCAAGTTGCATCACTTCTATTCTTTCTCCGCAGTCAGGGCATTCAAAAATAGCAACCTGCAATTCTGGCTTTACTTCAGACGCCCTTCTCACCATTCCCTCAACTTTGATAAGTTTTCCTATATGTTCGCTTCTAAGGTCCTTTATTCTTATTTTCTCGGAATCCGGAATATTATCCAGTCTGACTGTGAGTTTTTTGTCTGTCCCAAGGTCTATGTTTGAAATGGCCTTTTCACACCAGGAAAAAAATGATTCCGGCTCCTTTATCAGGATGTCTGCAAGAATGGGATTGAACTTGTCCAGATCCCTGAAATCTATTACCACAGAACTTTTATTCTCTCTCACAGCTTCCAATAATTTGTCGTAATAAAATTTCCTGAAGAACTCTTCCAGCGAAGCTATATTTTCCATTTCTACAGACACACCCAACCCCCCA
>CAYYYO010000008.1:0-5593 GCA_964476295.1 uncultured archaeon
CCCTCCGTAGGGTTCGAACCTGGGTCTTCGGGTTTCTTCTTTTTCATCAAACTCCTTCAAGGAGTTTTCAACGCTTTGGAAAGCTCCAAAGCCCGAAATGCTTGGCCGCTACACTACGGGGCTATCTGTCCATTTATTTATTGGTAAAACATTTATTATTATTTAAAGATATAAAATAGGTGTGATAAAATGAAAATACTTTGCCTTCACTCGGATTATATAAAGGTGAAGCCAACCAAAAAAGCCATAAAGGATGCTGAAGAAATCAGAGGAAAAGAATTCTTATCAAAAGAGGCACTCGTGGTTTTCACTTCTGTTGAAAAGAAGGATGAGGAAAATCCTGAAAACGTGATGAAGAACGGAATAAAAGAAATAATTGATGTTTACAATCAGGTTAAGGCAAAAGAGATTGTAATATACCCCTATGTTCATCTCACATCAGACCCTGCTTCTCCAGGAGTTGCAAAGGAAGTTCTTAACGGTTTGGTTGAAGGCCTGAAAGGCTACAAAGTCCAGAAGATGCCATTCGGCTGGTACAAGGCTTTTGAGATTTCTGTTAAAGGTCATCCTCTCTCAGAGCTTAGCAGGGAAATCGGAGCAGAGGGAAAGGATGTATCTGAAGCCGTAGAAAAGGAAAAGAAACTGAAATCAGAGTGGATTGTCCTTGAACCGGATGGAAAGGAAAACAAACTTGAAACAGAAAAAGGTATAAAGGGATTTGACTTTTCAAAATATCCGAGATTTAAGCAGATGGTTGAATATGAAGTTTCAAAACAAAGAAAGGTCGAGAAAGAGCCGCCACACATAAAACTTATGAGAAAACTTGAGCTGGTAGATTATGAAGAGGGCACTGACCCGGGAAACTTGAGATATTATCCAAAAGGCAGATTGATCAAATCCCTGATAGAAGAATTCGTGACAAAAAAGATGATAGAAAACGGGGCAATGGAAGTCGAAACTCCAATAATGTATGATTATGAGCATCCCAGTTTGAAAAAGTACCTCAACAGGTTTCCCGCGAGGCAGTACACAATAAGAACTCCAAATAAAAAAGTTTTTCTCAGGTTTGCAGCATGTTTCGGGCAATTTCTGATTCTTCATGATGCAAACTTATCTTACAGAAATTTGCCTTTAAGCATGTATGAGTTGACACGATACAGCTTTAGGGTTGAACAGAGAGGGGAGCTGGCAGGATTAAGAAGATTAAGGGCATTCACAATGCCGGATTGCCATGCTATATGTGCTGAGATGGAGCAGGCAAAGAAGGAAATGTTAAGAAGGTTTGACATAGCAAAGGGAATTCAGGAAAGTTTTGGGCTGAGAAACGATTTAGAACTTGCAATAAGGGTTGTTAAGGATTTTTATGAAGAAAATAAAGATTTCGTGAAGGAACTTGTAAAGAAATGGGGCAGACCTGCATTGATAGAATTATGGGAAGAAAAGTTCTTTTATTTTGTCTTAAAATATGAATGGAATTTTGTAGATGCTATTGGAAAAGCTGCCTGCCTGACTACTGACCAGATAGATGTAGAGAATGGAAAGAATTATGACATAAAGTTCACGGACAAAGACAATACCGAAAAATATCCTATAATATTGCATCTCTCGCCCTCCGGAGCAGTGGAAAGAGTTATGTATGCACTGCTTGAGAAAGCATACATGGAATCTGAAAAAGGAAAAAATCCCACATTTCCGTTATGGCTGTCTCCAACACAGGTGAGGCTGTGCCCGGTGAACGATTCATTTATTCCTTTCTGTGAGGAGCTGGCAGAAAAAATGGAAAAGGAAAATGTAAGAGTTGATGTAGATGACAGGGCCGAGAGTGTGCAGAAAAAAATCAGGGATGCTGAGATGGAGTGGGTTCCGTACATTGTGGTTGTGGGAGAAAAGGAAAAAGATTCAGGGAAACTGGCTGTAAGGTTTAGAAAGAGTGGAGAAGTTAAAGAAATGACACCTGAAGAGGTTGTGAAACTTGTAAGAAAAGAAGCAGAAGGTTATCCCTTCAAATCATTGCCTTTACCGAGATTACTTTCCAAGAGGCCCAAGTTTGTGGGATAAGATGAAAATTAAAATTTCTAAAGAAAAAATAGAATTGAAAAAGGAGATGAACAATCTCGATAAACTTGTTCTTAACTTCACAAAGATTCTGGAAAAATTAGATATAAAATATGTTTTAGTTTCAGGGTACATTTCCATCTTATTCGGAAGAAGCAGAAGTTCTGAAGATATTGACATCATTGTTGAAAGAATGGATAAATCTTTATTTAATAAATTTTGGAATAGAGTAAATAAAAAATTCGAATCTATTATAACAAAAAATAAAAGTAGTGCATACAGATATCTACTAACCGGACATGCCCTAAGATTTGCAAGGAAGAATGAATTCATTCCAAATATAGAAATGAAATTCTCAAAAACAGAACTCGATGAATGGACTATAGAAAATAGAAAAAAGGTCCTTCTTAATAAAAATATCATGCATATTTCTCCAATTGAGTTGCAAATAGCATTTAAGTTATTTCTTGGAAGTGAGAAGGATCTGGAAGATGCCAAATACTTGTATAACATATTTGAAAATGATATAGAAGTTTCTTTATTAAACGAATTTATGAAAAAATTAAAAGTGCGGGACAAATTCAAGAGGTATATAAAATGAAGATTCCAAGAATAGATTTAAAAGAGCTAGAAAAAATTAAAGAAGAAAATCTAAAAGAAAGACTTAAATTTATTGATTTGTATACGAAATGGATAAAAAAGATGGAGAACAAAAAATGGAGTTCAAAACAGAAGAAAATAATTGGATAATCGGATTACTTTCCAAGAGGCCCAAGTTTGTGGGATAATTCATCAAACTTAATCTTAATCTCATTTGCTATTTTTTCCACATAAGGTATCATCGGAATTCTCTGAAATTGATTAAGAGGTGTTGCTGGGACCAATTTTCTTTTGATTTTAATCTGTGGTAGATATCTGGATTCCCAATACTCCTTATTATTAATGCATCCTGGATCCGGAGCACATATATCATTGAAGTATGCGTATGCGCGTGCTCTACAGCCGCCACAAATTTCTTTGTATTCACAAGTTGCACATGCTCCCTGAAGGAGAGATCTGTTCCTTAGTTTTCTAAGAACTGAAGAACTGTGCCATATCTCGAGAAATCTTTTTTCTCTTACATTCCCAACTTTTATTGGCATAAAGACACAGGGTTGAACATCACCATTTGGCTCAACGCAACAGTAAATTCTTCCAGCACCACAACCGCCCAAGAATTTTGCAAGGGCTTCTATTTTCCCCTTTATGTCTTTGCCTGCATAGAAATGTCCAAGAGGTATTCCTTTTTCATGCTCTACTGCAACTCTTGCGAATTGAGGGGCAGTAGAAAGAATTTCAAGACTGCATCCTGAATAATTCTGCTTTAAGATATAATTTAGTAGTATTTCCCTTTCTTCAGGCCTTATGTCATCTTTTGAAATGTTAATTCCCCGACCAACAGGTATGAAATTGAAAAATATTATTCTGTTTACACCCAGGTTTTCTGCAAGTTCTTTTATTTTTGGCACCATCTTAAGATTGTGCCTAGTCACAGTCGTTGCAATACAAGTGTAAATTCCATTTTTAACGCAGTTCTTTATTCCCTGAATTGTTTTGTTAAACGCTCCGGGTATTCCCCTGAAATTATCATGAGTCTTTGCATCAGGCCCATCAAGAGATATTTCTACGTAATCTACTACTTCTTTTATTTTCTTTGCAACCTCCTCAGTTATGAAAGTTCCGTTTGTGGCTACAGCTATGTAAAATCCTTTACTCTTTGCATAGGAAGCCACCTCGAGAAAGTCTTTTCTAAGGAGGGGTTCTCCGCCAGAAAATGCTATGGCAACAGTTCCTGCTTCAGCCAACTGATCTATTAGATTTTTGGCCTCTTCGGTTGTGAGTTCATCTGGAAGAGGCTTGTCGGCCCTTTGATAGCAATGTTTACACTTAAGGTTGCAAACATGGGTAAAATCCCAGACGACAAGGAATGGAGCGTTAACTATTTGAGGTCTCGTAACTCCATATTTGGCAATACCCTCAAGAACGTTCCTTACTCCTCTTCTGAAGATTGGATCAGAAACAATTTCTTTTATTTTTTCTTCTTTAATATCAAAGCTCTTGGAGATTCTATTCATAATGCGGGAAACAATCTCCCCTGCAAACTTACATTTCCAACATGCGTCTATTTTTCCAGTGGCATAGTATTTTAGAGATAGTTCTAACCTATTGCCGCACTCATCTTTTTCGCAAACAAATTTGAGGAGTTGTCTAGAAAATGGGTTGTTTAATAATTTTTCGACTGTGGCCATGGTCAAGTCTATTCCATTCTCCATTTCCCCCACCGTAATTTTTTACTTCCCAGAGATATTTAAAAATTACTCTTGGTTTTATAAGAGATCAAAATCTAAATAGAATTAAACTTAAATTTTAGAAACTTTAAATCCTAAGTTTTCAATCTTGGATAATTTTCTTAGCTTAAAGAGATGTGACTCGCACTTGCAGTCTGAAGAGCCAAACCCAATAACAGGTTTTCCATAACGTGAGACAGATTTTGCGACTTTGCACTCTTCTTTATTTTTAGACTCTTTGTATAAAATTTTAGTTATTTTTGCATTCTTGCTTTTAAGAAGGTAATCTATGTGCCAGAAAGTTTTCTTCTTGTCCCGAATGTGCCGCTTTATCCTTCCCTCAAGGCTGCTCATTGCCGAACCCACATAGGCATAAAGACCTTTCTCAAAAGTAATTCTACCAAGAGAACCAACTCTTATTCTTGAATTCTTTTTGACTTCTATCAGAAGAATATAAGAGCCCTTCAACTTATCCACCAAAGAGTATTTTCACGAGGGTCATAAAAGCTATGCCAAATATGAAAAATATGAAAGAAAACACTGACTTTTTTACGCTAACTTCTTTGTGAAGTTCCGGAATTAAGTCTGAAGCAGAGATGTATATGAACCCGCCTGCGGCAAATGGCAAAACAAAAGGCACAAAATCTGGTTTTATAAAGAAAGCCATAAGCCCTCCAATAATGCACGTTGCCTGAGAAATAAAATTGTAGATTATAGCCTTCCTTTTCTTCATACCTCCATAAAGGAGTACTCCAAAATCTCCAAGCTCCTGAGGAATTTCGTGAGATATTATCATCAACGTAGTTATTATGCCAAATTCTATATTAACAAGAAAACTTACTCCAATCACTATTCCGTCTATGAAGTTGTGCAGCCCGTCGCCCAAAAGAATCAAAACAGTGTATGGATGCACTTCACAATTTCCACCCTCATGACAATGGTGCCAATGAAGAAACTTTTCCATAAGGAAAAAGACGGAAAACCCTACAATTAATATAATGAAGGATGAAAAAGATGAAAGAGTTTCAAGGGACTCTGCAAGAAGGTGAAGCATTCCGCCAGCCAAGAGCGTCCCTGCAGAAAAACCTACAAGCACAAATATAATCTTGTTTAATGTTTTTTCTTTCATTCCAAGCGTAAAGATACCAGCAAGCGCCACAAGCGAATCGATGAAAGTCGCCAACAATATCCATAGCAAAATGTTCATAAAA
>CAYYYO010000008.1:5693-13756 GCA_964476295.1 uncultured archaeon
AATATTATACCCATCCCATGACCATGGCCAATCCGAGTAAGAATATTATAGTTCCCGCGACAAAATGAAGATACCTTATATTTTTATCTTTCCACTTTGAAACATTTTCAACTGTAGATATCCCACCATAAACGAGAAGCGTTATTGCCACCATAGGCAAGATAAAAATCAGGTTGTAAATTAAAAGCCATGGGAGAACTGCAAGCAATTCATATGCTGAAAGAATTCCCCCTGCAACTATATATGGTCCTATGGTACAAGGTAGCAAAAATACAGTAACGAAAAGTCCTACTGAAAACGCTCCCTTTGGCGATGTTATTCCAGAAATTATTCTCTTAACTTTAGGTCTTAAACTCATGGGCATCTCAGTTCCTAATCCACCTGGTTTGTAATAGAAAAAGTCTTTTATGTTTAGTATTCCAAGAATTATAGCAACTCCTCCAAGAATTTTGTATAGAGTTAACCTTATGGATGTAAGAGCTTGAATTATCTGAAAGAACCTTATAATCACGAGACCATAAATCAAATACATAATAAACACTGAAAGCGAAAAGGCACCTCCTGCAAGAAGAATATTTTTCTTGTTTTTCGGGTTATAAGTTATTATTGCTATGAGCATTAAGCTCAGGACGGCAAGTGCGCAGGGGTTTACAGAATCAACAACGGCAAGAGAAATTATTTTTGCAATGGTAAGGTCTTTACTTGAAGGTGAATTGGAAGCTGAAGAAGGAAAAGATGTAGATGTAGAATTTACTTTGGTTACTTGGCTGAAATTTCCATTAGCACTGTTATACTGAAAAATCCAGTTTTCTCCAATCTTAACAGCATGTCCAAAATTCACATCCTGACCAGAAAGGTGAACCGGAACAGGCGATATCTCTAAAAGTTCGCTCGTATTAATTAATTCCTTGAGATTCTCAGAAAAGAGCAGTTCCTTCATAAGTTTCTGTGTCTCGGGTGTTTCACTGCCGCTCCCTACCTTAATGAGTATTCTTTCGTTTGCCCATATCTTTGGCAAACCAGGAAGAGAGTTTAAATCCATCTCATCAAAAGAAACAGCATTATTCAATAAAGGACACTTGTTTTCTTTTAAAGTTTCTATGTACTGTTCTGCACCAGTTATTATGGGACTATCTCCTATTATAGACAATTCGTTATTAAAGATTAAAAGAGGTACTCCTAACTCGGTATTATACTTCTCGTTATATTCCATAAGTAAGGGTGCGTTTTCTCTCTGCTGATATATCTCATATTCTATAACAACCAGATTTTTATGGCTTAAAACAAATTCTTTAAGTAATACAGGGTCTGCCTTAGCGCAGTGTGGACAGCCAACTCCTGTAAAATATACGGTACACACTTTTTGCTCTTCTGCCAAAGCAACGGCTGATATTATAAGAGACGTTATGATAAATGAAAGTAAATATTCTAATTTCATATTCAAAATAAAATATGAAACTATATATATATTTAAGTTTCAAAATATGAAACTATGGAAGATTCTAAGAAGGTTATCTTGGGGATTTTAATATTGTCTGTATTTGTTTTTATAGTTTCGATTATATCCCTTTACGTCCAGACAGAAATATCGTATGGAAATGCATGCGGTTGTGCTATTCCAATACCTTTATTTATCCCTTTCATTGCTTCTGTAGGATTATTCATAGGAACTATGATATATTACTTCCTTTCGCCTAAATTTGAAAAGAAAAAAATCGATAAAAAATTTTTTCTAAATTTTTTTGAAGGTGAAGAAAGGAAGGTATTTGAAATTATACTTAACAAAAAAGAAGCTAATCAAACTGAGATAGTTAAAGAAAGTAATTTATCTAAAGTTAAGGTTTCAAGAATTCTCAAAAAATTTGAAAATAGAGGACTTATAGAAAAATTATCCATAGGAAAAATAAACATAATAAAACTTAACAAAAAAATTTTAGAATTTGTTTAGATTATTCCATTGTTTTTTATCACATTCTTATAAAAATATGCACTATCCTTCCAAATCCTTTGTTGAGTTTTATAATCAATGTATATCAAGCCAAATCTCTTGGAATAGCCAAAAGACCATTCAAAATTATCCATAAGTGACCAGATATAATATCCTTTCAAATTTACTCCACACTTCAATGCTTCATAGGCCTTTTTAATTTCTTCACTCAGATATTTTATTCTCTTTTTATCGTGAACTCTATCCTTTTCCAGTTTATCGGAAAAGGCAGCACCACTCTCAGTAATGTAAATAGGAATTTTCTTGAATTCTTTCTTTAGTCTCAACAAGATATCATATAATCCTTTATGATATATCTCCCATCCCATTGATGTATATTCGCAATCTTTTGGATTAATTCTTTTGAATCCCAAGATATTATTTTTATCTATTTCTATGAGATATCTGGAATAATAATTAATGCCTAAAAAATCTATTGGTGTACTCATTATATCTAAATCGTTTTTCTTAATTGTTGGTGCATTCCACTTCTCCTGAAATATTTTAAGCAGATTGGATGGGTATTCTCCTTTCATAATTGGATTAAGAAACCACTTGTTTCTAAAGTCATCAGCAATTTCTACAACACATTCATCTTCTTTTCTATGAGGATAAATAGGCGTTAGATTCAACTCTATACCTATTTCTCCGTCTAAATCCATTTCTCTGTAAGCTTTAACAGCTTTACCATGTGAAATTAAAAGATTATGCATAACTTGAATTGCCTGTTTCATATTTTTGAATCCTGGAGCGCAATCACCTTTTATATAACCATTGTTAACTATAGAAAAAGGTTCATTGATTGTAACCCATTTGGGTACTAAACTTAATTCTTTAAAAATAAATTTTGCATACCTTTCAAAATATTTTTCTATATTTCTATTTGCCCACCCATCTTTTTTCTGAAGAGCGTGAGGTAAATCAAAATGATATAAACAAGCCATTGGTTTGATACCTAGTTCTAACAGTTTTTTAACCAGCTTTTTATAAAAGATTAATCCTTTTTTATTTGGTTTACCATAACCTTTTGGAAAAATCCTCGTCCATGAAATAGAAAATCTATATGATTTTATTCCCATTTTTTTCATTATTTCAATATCTTTCTCATATCTGTGATAATGATCACAAGCAACGTCGCCTGTATCTCCGTTGAGAATATGACCTCCTTCATGACAAAATTTATCCCAAATAGACTCTCCTTTACCATCTTCATTCCATGCCCCTTCTATCTGGTATGCAGATGTACCTACACCCCATTCAAAATTTTTTGGAAATATATATTTCATTAAATCACTAAAAATATTTTTTTCTTTTTAATTAATTTATTATCATCTTATTGAACAATTTCTAACATATTTCCCTAATTTTTCTTTTATTTTTTTCAGCTCTTCATCTGAATAGGTTTCTTCCTCTTTGAAGTCGGGGTCTATGGTTTTTGAGGCGATGAACTTTTGAAGAACATAAAGTTCTGCCCCCTTTACTAATTCACCTATTTTCAAAATGTCATTTTCTGATAGTAGGGATTTTACAACAGTTGTCCTGAACTCGTAATTTATTCCAGAATTTTTTATAAGTTCTATGCTTTGCCTGATTTTGTCTGTATCAATTTCAGAATGCGTGACCTGCCTGTATTTTTCAAGTGGGGCTTTCACATCCATTGCTATGTAGTCCACCAGACCAGAGTGTATCACTTTCTCTAGCACACTGGGAAAACTTCCATTTGTATCTAATTTAACCAGAAAACCCATTTCCTTGATTTTCCTTATAAACTCGGTTAGGTCTTCCTGGAGAGTTGGCTCTCCTCCTGTTATTTCCACAGCATCCAACTTTCCCCTTCTTTTTTCAAGAAATGAAAAGATTTCTTCCTCTGGAATGAGTGGTGAATAGTTTTCAGGAAGAACAAGCTCTGGATTGTGACAGTAGGGACAACGAAAATTACAGCCCCGAGTAAAAACAATTGCACAGATTTTTCCAGGGTAATCTATGAGGGAAACTTTTTGAAACCCGCCTATTTTCATTAATTCGCCTTGAAAGTTTTTCTGATTCTGAACTCTTCCTGCTTACCTTTGTTCCATTGCTTAACTGGACGCAAATAACCTACGCACCTTGAATAAACTTCGCATTCTGCTTTGCACTTGGGGCATTTTCGGTGCTCTCCTGCTATGTACCCATGAGTTGGACAAATACTGAAAGTTGGGGTAAGAGTAAAGTAAGGCAGATGATAATTGTCGCATACCTTTTTAACGAGATTTTTAACTGCCCTTGGATTTTTTATTCTTTCCCCAAGAAATATGTGCAGAACTGTTCCGCCGGTGTATTTTGACTGAATTTCATCCTGAAGGTCAAGTGCCTCAAATACGTCATCAGTATAATTCACAGGGAGTTGGGTTGAATTTGTATAGAATGGCTCTGCTCCTTTTTTCCATTCCCTTTCATTTGCACATATTATATCCGGATATTTTTGCTTGTCAATTCTTGCCAGTCTGTATGAGGTTCCCTCGGCCGGAGTGGCCTCGAGGTTATAGTTGTTTCCTGTCTCTTCCTGGAATTCTATGAGTTTGTTCCTCATAAAATCAAGAACTTTCAGGGTGAATTTTCTCCCTTCTTCACTTGCGATGTTTTTCCCCAATAGATTCAGGCAGGCCTCGTTCATTCCTACAAGTCCTATTGTTGAGAAATGGTTCTTCCAGTATTCATTAAACCTTTTCTTAACCAATCTCAGATAAAATTTTGCATATGGGTAAAGGTTGTTTTCTGTGAATTTTTCAAGAACTTTTCTCTTTATTTCCAAGCTTTCCTTTGCCAGGACCATAAGTTTTTCCAGGCGCTCTATAAACTCATCCTCGTTTTTAGAGAGGTATCCTATTCTTGGCATGTTTATGGTTACAACTCCGATGGAACCTGTAAGTGGATTTGAACCGAAAAGCCCGCCCCCTCTCTTTTCCAGCTCCCTTCTATCCAGTCTTAACCTGCAGCACATTGAACGTGCATCTTCAGGTTTCATGTCAGAGTTTATGAAATTGGAAAAATAAGGTACGCCATATTTTGCAGTCATTTTCCAAAGTCCTTTTAAGTTTTCATTCTCCCAGTCAAAATCCTTGGTTATATTGTAGGTGGGGATTGGAAATGTGAAAACCCGGCCGTGTGAATCCCCTTCGAGCATCACTTCAAAGAAGGCCTGATTGATCATATTCATCTCTTTCTGAAATTCCCTGTAAGTTTCCTTCTGCGGCTTTCCGCCTATTATCACAGCCTGGTCAGCATAGTAGCTTGGGGGCTCCAGGTCAAGAGTTATATTTGAAAAGGGCGTCTGGAAGCCAACTCTTGTAGGAACGTTTATGTTGAAAACAAAACCCTGAATCGCCTGTTTAACCTGTTTATAATTTAAACCGTCATACCTTACGAAAGGTGCCAGAAGAGTATCAAAGTTTGAAAATGCCTGTGCCCCCGCTGCCTCTCCCTGAAGCGTGTAAATAAAGTTAACAATCTGTCCCAAAGCGCTTGTAAAGTGCTTGGCCGGTTTGCTTGAGACCTTTCCCGGAACTCCTGTGAATCCCTGGACAAGCAAATCGTACAGGTCCCAGCCAACGCAGTAAACAGCGAGAAGGTTCAGATCATGAATGTGAAAATCCCCTCCCTTTGCGGCCTCTCTTATTTCGGGGGGATAAACCTTGTTTAACCAGTAAATTTTGCTTATCTCAGAAGAAATGTAGTTGTTAAGCCCCTGCAGGGAAAAGGTCATGTTGCTGTTTTCATTAACCTGCCAGTCCATTTTTTCCAGATACTTATCGACCAAATCCATCTGGGCCTTATTTGCAATTTCCCTCATCCTTGCATGCTGTTCCCTGTAAATTATGTAGGCCTTTGCAGTTTTTCTGTAAGGAGAGGAAAGCAAAACTTCCTCAACAACATCCTGAATTTCTTCCACAGTGGGAATTTTTTTTGTTATTGCCTGCTGGGCAAGGTTAAGCACTTTCAGCGTGAGTCTCTTCGCAACTTTCCTGTCAAATTCCCCTGTGGCTTCACCCGCCTTGGCGATGGCATCCGTGATTTTTTCCGGGTCAAACTTGACCACTCTGCCATCTCTTTTCTTTATTTTTTTAAACATAACCTGGCCTCCTATGATAGAGATTTCTGGTATAAAGAAGTCACATCACGCAGTCACTGAGGGCGGCACTGAAATACTGATACTAATTTTTCAGGCAGGAATTTATAAAGAAATGTATACAGGAAAATATAATACTCAAAGAGTGGTGACTATCCTCTCGTCATCATAGCTCCGCACTTGGGGCACTTCTGGGCATAACAGGGAACTCCTCTTTGGTGTGGGGCCCTGTATCCGCAGTTTGGACAGACACATTCTCCTGAAGGCCCTGCTCCAAAACCGCCTGCTCTTCCCCTGCCGCGACCCGCTCCTCTGGGTAAAACCATCTTATATTCACCTCCTTCTATTCTTATTGATTTTCCGGAAACAAGAGAATCTGCAATCTTTTTTCTCGCGGATTTAAGTATCCGGTTAAATGTGGGCTGGGAGATACCCATCTTTTTGGCTGCCTCTTCCTGCCCCAAATCTTTCAAATCCTTTAATCTAACAGCTTCCAGTTCATCCACAGTCAGTATGATAAATTCTTGTACTTTAACGCCTCTCGGCGTGAACTGCGTAAAACTTGGGAAAAATCTCACACTCCTGCATCTTCGAGGTCTTGGCATAAACTCACCCATGACCTACACAAGCATCTTTTTCTTCGGCCTCTTTTAATACTCCTTTCTTAAACATCTGAACAGCATCTTTTGCAGTTCCTCTGGCACAGGTATAAACCTTTATTCCAAAATCTTCAAACATTTTCAAAGCACGTCTTCCAATTCCTGCACACAAAAGAACATCCGCTCCTTCATGCTTTATTATCTCTGGCGGATAAAGATTTTCATGGTCTCCCATATTGGAGAGTGCCTTCATTTCTCCTGAATCCAGATCAAAGATAAGATAGTATGGAACTTTTCCAAAATGTTCCCCAATTCTACTGTCAGGAGTTTTTCCTTCAGCAGGAACACAGACTTTCATTTTTTCACCTCATCCATTGCTTTCTTAACGCTTACTCCAGAAATTTCCCTATATTCTATTCCTTTGGACTTCAAAGCTCCTTTCATGTTCTCTCCTATTTTTCCGCTTATAACCAATTCAACTCCTTCGTCTGCAAGCATCTGTGCAACTCCGAAGCCGGCGCCTCCGCCTCCGATCCTGAATGGATTTTTTATCACCTTCACGAGCTTGTTGTCTTCAAAGATAAGATAGTACGGAGCCCTGCCACTTACGTCACTCACCAAGGAGTTTTCATCCTTTTCTATAGATGAAACAGCTATCTTCATAAAACACCACCCTCTTCAATTTTTTCTATTATCAAACCCTGTAAAATGGAAAACAGTATCATCATTCCTGTAAGCACAACAGTGAACTTAATCCCAAAGTAGTAAATTATCACAGGAATAAGAGGAGGTTTTATGGCCCTGTTGTAAAGGAAAGTGGCAATAAATCCATAGTTAACTCCCCTTTCTTTAAGTTCCCTGAGCATAGGATACCACATGTAAATCGGGCCTGTTGATATAGTCCCGCCAAGAACTGCAAGTGCCCATCTTTTTATCCCCGCCGCTTTGCTGAAGTGTTTGGCCACAACTTTGGGAGTGGCATAATAATTCACAGCTGCCATAAGACCAAATACCATGATGAATACGGGTATTATCTTTTCAACTATTCCGAGAGAAAATAGAAGCGAAGGCACCAGCACCTGCGGCTGCAACATGCCGACAACTGCATAAACCACAACAACTGCAATTAAAAAATAATAGCCGGCATAACTTTTTTCCTTCATAGCAACCCCATCACAAAAACTGTTGCAATAGCAACAAATATGGCAAACACAAAACTGAGTAAGTTTCTGAGGAGAGCAAATCTTTTTCCAAGTATTATTGATTCCGCAGGCAGCTGGACAATTCCAACAGTAACCCAGGCAACAATGAATGCAGTTACTGCTATCATGCTGACTCCCTGTTTGAGCATTTCACCTCCAAGGACATAACT